>NZ_DJAS01000016.1:0-223330 GCF_002429765.1 Sphingobacterium sp. UBA5996 | reverse complement strand
TAAATTTGAGACAGCTTCTTGGCTAAATGCTAGTTATCTAACCGGCAACACTAATTTAAGGATGATAATTTATATCGCCAAATCAATTTAAATTATTACAATTTTATTTTATTTCAACACCGACAATCTGTTTTCCGAAGTCAGTTAATACATATTTAGAAACAATATTTCCCTCTAAGTTTTTCATATGCGAAGTCAATAAGCCTGCTTCAACACATGCTTTGATTGATGCAATCAATTTAGAACTCCTACGTTTAAGACCTATTAAATCTAATATCTCGGTTTCATTTTTCGGATCAATAGTAAGGGGAAGAAGAATAGCCATTCGTTCTATGTCTTTTTGTGTAATCTCATATTTAGTTATTAGGCCTTGATCGTTCAGTACTTTTGAAAAATTATTGATTAGCTGCTCGGAATAGGTAAACTCCTCCTGTAATTGAAGTTGGCCATATAGTTCTTGTTGCATCTTGCAGGCATCTTCATTAATAGCTAACGAAATGAGCTGTAATTCATAACATCGCAAGAAGTTGTTACTGTTATAACAGAGCCGATTTAGTCTAGTAATACTTATTCCAACCTTTCTACATACTTCAGATTTATTTACAGATCGTTTCGCCAGATATTCTCCGAATGGGGTTAATTGCTTTTTCTGTTTAGTTTTTTTTTGCATTATGAGAGACATTGGTTTATCTCAAAAGTATTTTTACAATTATTTTTTTATACATTTTGTTTTATTATTGATACATAATGTATAAATTTGTAGTAATTAATTTCCCTTTTGGGAATGATGTGAAAAGATAAGGATGTTTTATCCGAAGATCTTGTGGAGAAAAGTAGGACATTCGAACACAAGTAGTAGGAAAGGCCTTAGTCTTATGTTATCTTTGTATAGTCATAAGACTTGGTCACCCTGCTTGTTCTGTGTTCGGCCATCGAAAGATGGTGGCTGTCCTACGCCTTCTCGGCAGAGCAAGCAATAGGGTGACCTATTATTTTCTATTGTCTCTGCCAATTTCTCCTCCAAGAAATAAACAATAGAATTATGACAAAAAAACAGACCACAAAAAATCTTATTAAATCTCCCGAGTAGCTCGGTGCGATTAAGCCAGCAATAGTCTGGTCACCTTAGCTATGGAGAGCGTAACGCCAATATTATATGCCTTGTAGATGTCACTCAAACGTCCTCTAGCTTTTCCCAATTAATCAATTTTATTACACACGGCGAACGGCCTAAAAAGTAACTGATTCTATCAGACTGGATAAGCTATGCACTAAACTCGCCATTAAGATTCTTAAAAATGAAGTCTAATTATGCTCACCTAATCCTATTGGATATGGTCATCTATGAGACGCACAGGGAAGAATACGACCCCATTCAGAATGTACAGAGTTTCTGGGAGAAATATTCTTTGAGTACGATCCACGAACATATGGTCGCATTGCAACCTTATTTCGATAACAAAGAGGGGAATTATAGTATTGATCAATTGTCCTCATTTTCTGTTGATCTTCTGCGAACAACAATAGCCTATTTCATGCTGCATATGGATAAAGCCGACTTGGGTAAAGTCCAAATTTCAACGTCTGTGAACGAAGAAGAACTACAGACAACAAAGAGAATCTCGGATTTATTCTTACGCGCATCCCAATCCAATACCAATTCCTAAAATGATGAAAAAATTAAAGTTACAATCTAATAATAGCTTATTGCTACATCGTCAGATAGTAAAGATCGCGGTACTCGTCATCTTATACCATTTAGTTTCTACGTTTAGTTTATCAGCCCAAACGCCCCGCAAGGACAGCGGGGCCGATGGGCTTATTCCAATGAAACCACTAAATATTGGCGACAAGGTTCCAAAATGGCTTTGGGACACACCGCTTGAAGTAGTTAACCATCCTACCGGTCAAAAGACCATTACGCTAAATGAATACCGAAATAAAAAGTTGATTATACTAGATTTTTGGGCAGTATGGTGCGCAAGCTGTGTCGAAAGTCTCGGAAAGATCCAGCATAAGCTGAAATATGATCAATCTGATATCGCATTTATCCCTGTCACAATAAACGCCGATACCGTGGTTAAGAAATTTCAACAGGCAAACAAGGGTGCGGGCGAATGGGAATTTCCACTGGTAGTTAACGACAAAATATTGAAACAGCTTTTTCAACATTCGTCCATATCACATTTCGTTTGGCTGTCGAACGACGGTACTGTGCTAGCTTTCACATCCTCGGAATTTATAACAGATGCCCAGCTGCAGAAAGGTCTGAAAGGAGACTTCGCTGAGGTAAGAATGAAAATAGATCAGATTGATTTTAATCCAAAGCAACCGCTATTGGTACCTGAGCAGGCAAATTTGAAAGCAAAGTATAGCGGGTTTAGGAGTTTTATTGCAGGGGTTACACCGACGAGTGGAATACATGCTTTGCGTAGTGACGGCCTCAAACGTAATTTTATTGTCAATACAACGCTGCGTAGCCTATGCCTAAATGCAATGGCTGGTGAAAACGATCAGTTGTCGAAAAAGAAAATAATCTATGAAGTCAGTGATGTAGATATGTTCTTTAATAAATTCAACATAAACGAGGATGTCTGGCATCACAAAAATGGTCTTTGCTATGAAGCTATTCTACCCGAAAGGGCATCGCAAAAGGTCTTTAGAGAGGTATTAAAGGAAGATTTAGAGCGATATTATCACATTGGCCTAGCGATAGAAAATCGGCCAATCCCAGTAATTTCTTTAAGCGCCAGCAAGGTAAAACCGAAACGGTTTACGCACGATGCGATAGCGCTTAAATCGCTTGTCTATACGCTAAACGTTAGGGACAATGCGATTTCATACCTGGTATGCACCAAAGATATCGAGCAAATTAGCGTGCCGGTGAGCTTAAAGGATTGTACATCCGAGAAACAATTGATCGAGTTGTTGGCAACGTATGGCATTAAAGCCCAGCTACATACCGAGAACCACCCCGTATTGGTCATTCGCGAAGGGAGGGGAGCATGATCAGGATAGTTACTACTTTTTGTATGCTTTTTTGTTTTTTGCAAGTTGTTAACGCACAGACTGTTTTAACTGTGTTGGATAGTGCCGATCATAGTCCTATAAAGGGTGTGCTACTTGAGGTGGATGGTGTGCTTGTGCCGCAATCTTCAGATGAGCAGGGCAAAATTGTTTTTAATGCAGCGAAAGAAAAGTTTCATTTCCTTTTTAGAATGATGGGTTACCGCAATAAAGAATTGACCGTGCAGCGGGGGCGGGTGCCGAATGTGATCTATATGAGTAAGTCCGTTCATCAATTGGAAGAAGTGCCTATAAATACAGGTTATCAGGTGCTCTCAAGGGAACGGTCGTCAGGCTCGTTTGAATTGGTAGATTCCGCACTCTTTAATCGTGCTGTGGGAATGAATCTACTTTCACGTCTTGAAAATACCACATCGGGCCTTTTATTCGATACGCGCAAAGAGCAGCCCAAATTGCAGATCCGTGGACTCAGTACATTGCAGTCTAATGCTGATCCGCTTATTATTTTGGATGATTTTCCATTTGAGGGTAACATTGAATCCATCAATCCCAATGATGTTGCCAATATATCGATCTTAAAGGATGCTACAGCCACATCTATCTGGGGGGCAAGGGCTGGAAACGGTGTAATTGTCATTACGAGTAAACGTGGAAGCCGCAATGCTGCACGTCGTGTCAATTACCGGAATAATTTTTCCTGGAGTGCTCGGCCTAACTTGATGTCCTATCCAGAAATGGCAACTGCCGATTATGTCGAATTGCAGCGTGAGCTTTTCAAGCAGGGGCATTACGACAGCAAAATCAATGACAAAACCCTATATCCCGTATTGGGGGAAGCTGTAGAAATATTTCAAGGTCTAAAAACTGGAACCTTAGCGGCAAGTCAGGGCGAGCTACAGCTTGACGTATTGAAAAGTAGGGATGTGAGGCACGATATTGCGAAATATCTTTATCGGCCAGCTTTTTTGCAGCAACACTTTGTTTCCATAGATGGCGGTTCTGCAAGCAACAGCTATTTATTTTCGGTAGGCTATGATAAAAATAGAAGCGATCTCGTTGGACAGCATAACGATCGATTGACGTTAAACCTCAGGAATAGTATGGACCTGACCACATATCTTAGGCTGGAAAGTGACTTATACTACGCCCATGAGGGGGGGCAACAGAGTGGTTTAGGACGCTATGAAAAGGGGTATCGACTGGGCGGTGTGGAACGAGCTTTGTTTCCCTACGATAGGCTCGTTGATGAAAGAGGTGCATGGCTAGGAATAGAGCGTAACCTAAGACAGTCTTTTGTAGATACGGTTGGCAATGGTTTGCTGCTCGATTGGAATTATATTCCCTTGCATGATCGGGAACAAATGAAGTTGACGTCGGCGATGAATACCCTTCGCTTTAATGTTGGCGCAAAGATCAGGCTATTGAGCTATTTAAATGCTAATCTAAAGTATCAGTTCGGGCAGTCGTTTGGACGCAGCGATGATTACAAAAGTCCGAATAGCTACTATGCCCGAAATCTGATCAATCAAATGACGACCGTTAAAAATGGTACGGCGAGCTACGCCGTTCCGGTGGGCGGTATCTTGGACTATGGCAATAGTCGACTGGGGTCGCACTCCTTTAGGGCTCAAGTAGATCTCAACCTAAAGATCGGTGCATCGGGGCTTCTAACAGGCTTAATGGGGGCTGAATTACGGCATACAAAAAGGAAGAATGAAGGCGATCGGCTGTATGGATATTTCGATGACCTCGTTACTTCGACACCTGTAAATACGATCGATTACCTGCCTACCTACAATGGTATGTATGGGGTACAACGGATTCCGGGCGGGGAAACGTTGGCTGAGAGTACCGAGCGCTTTATTTCTTACTATGGTAACGTTGGGTATTCTTACGATAACAGAATCAACATCAATGCCAGTATGCGTAAGGATGAATCAAACCTGTTTGGTGTGGAGACGAACAAGCGGGGTGTGCCCCTGTGGTCGGTAGGCGCATCCTGGAATATAGCTAGGGAAAATTTTTGGCAGTCACCTGTCTTTTCCGCGCTTAATGTAAGGGCTACTTATGGTACCAGCGGTAATATACCCAATGGGATGTCGGCTTATACCATCATCAGCAATAGATCAGCTTCCTCCAACAGCATCGTCAGATTGCCGTATGCCAGTATTGTTTCTCCCCGCAATCCTTATCTACGATGGGAAAGGGTGGCCATGGCAAATTTTGCATTGGATTTTGGCCTGCTGAACGACCGGATTAAAGGGAGTATAGAGTATTATCGAAAAAAGGTGGTCGACATGGTGAGTTCTCAAACTGTCGACGCTACAAAAGGCTTTTCCTCGGTATTTAACAATAGTGCCCATATGGTAGGAAAGGGAATGGATCTAAACCTAAATGTGCAGGTGTTAAAAAATAGCTGGCGATGGAATGTGAATGCGCAGGCAGGCTATGCTAAAAATAAATTGACGAAATACCTGCTAAAACAGCAAAGCCTCGCTTATCTCTATGTCGGTAGTGGATCGAATGTATTGCCCTACGAAGGTAAAATGCCGTTTATGGTGTTGAGTTACCGTTTTAAAGGCCTAGATGGGGATACAGGGAACCCGATCGGTGAAATCGACGGCATGGAGTCCCAAAACTACGCAGATTTAAAAAACAAAACACCATTGGATCAGCTTGTCTTCCATGGTGCTCCGGTGCCCCTATGGCATGGCGCACTGCGAAATACCGTTTCTTTTCGGCAGGTTACGTTTTCCGCTAATGTTGCTTTTAAAGCAGATTACTATTTCAGGCGAAGTACGATTTCGTACAATACACTGCTGAATAATAATGATGGCCATGCCGATTATGCCTCGAGATGGCAAAAGAAAGGGGATGAGTTTTGGACAGATGTCCCTTCTTTCAGTTATCCCAATAATGCAGATCGTGACAATTTTTATACGATGTCCGAAGCGACTGTAGAAAATGGATCTCATATCCGCCTCAATGATGTCAAAATAGCTTACACATTCCAAAGCAAGCTGTTTGGCGGTAAGGTAATCCGCAGCATGGATGTGTATTGTTATGTCGATCGCTTAAATTGGGTAATCTGGAGAAAGAACAAACGTGGTATTGATCCAGAGCATCCAAATGGATTCAAATTACCAACACAGGTGTCTTTTGGTTTAAACGTACAGCTATAATATGAAAACACCATTGAAAACAAATGATATACAGATGAAAAAAATAATATTTTACATAGGCTTATTGTGCTTGAATGGTCTGCTTTCGTGTTCAAAATTTCTGGATGAAAAGTCAGATAAATCGCTTTCAATCCCAAAATCACTCGACGATCTACAAGCCTTGCTCGATGGTTACTCAACGATAAATCAGGCTTATTCGTGGGCTGGGGAAGAAGCATCAGACGATTACTTTATAAGCACAAAAAATTGGCAGGGCATAGCCAATCAGGATACACGCAATAATTACATTTGGAACGATGCGGCATTGCTCAACGCTGCCTGGATATCGCCTTATAAGGTGGTGTTTGTCTGCAATACCGTGCTCGAAGAAATTGATCTGGTCGACAGAAAAAATAGGGAACAGGATTATGAACGTGTTAAAGGCACAGGACTCTTTATACGGGCATTTGCCTTGTATGAGGTGGCCAGCCTATTTGCACCAGTCTATTCTTTAGAAAATGTGAAGAAATTAGGTATTCCTGTTCGGCTATCAACGACCATCGATGAAGATACCCCCCGTTCTACGGTAGAGGACACCTACCGGCAGATCGTGGGTGATTTGAAAGAAGCAGCAACATTGCTGCCTCAAAATACGGCCTACAAAAACAGACCTACAAAACAGGCTGCCTATGGTTTGTTGGCGCGTATTTATCTTGCTATGGCAGATTATCCAAATGCATTGGACGCAAGTAATAAAGCATTAGCTTATGGAAAAGAACTCTTGGACTATAATACCGTTAATGCGGGTTCAGCAGCGCCCTTTACGATTGCAAACGAGGAAGTAATATGGCTGGCAAGCACAAATTCGGCAAGTCCATTATTGGCGCCTGCGCGCTGCCGGGTGGATACTCTCCTTTTTGCGCACTATACGGATGACGATCTACGAAAAAAAGCATTTTTTACAAAGAATGCCGATGGCTATTATACGTTTAAAGGCGCCTACGATTCGAGGATAAATGGTTTTGTATTTAAAGGAGTAGCGCTGGATGAAATTTATCTTATCAAAGCGGAGTGTGAGGTAAGAAGCGGTAATGCCAGAGAAGGCTTAAAAAGTTTGTCGGTATTACTTGATAAGCGTTACAAAGGCGGTAGCTATCCAATGGATTTTACGGTCGGACAGGAGGAAGCTTTGGCATTCGTGCTAAAGGAAAGAAGGAAAGAATTGCTATTTCGTGGCCTTCGTTGGACAGATCTGAAACGATTTAATTTAGACCCCTCTTCTGCCATAACCTTGGTGAGGAAAATCGATCAGCAGGAGTACACACTTAAGCCTGATGATCCACGATATGTATTTTTAATACCCAGCTACGTCATGGCAGCAGCTAATTTCGAGCAGAACCCTCGCTAACAATAAAAATCCCTCTAGCATATGACGAACATATTCTCTAGAGGGATTTCTACCACTTAATTTTTCAATTTGATCTCTTCAGTCGGTGTCGAACTGGCAATTGCACTATTGATATCCGATTGAAATTGGCTACTAAATGCAGCGGGGTGGGATGAAGAGCCAGGCAAAGCCCGTACAGCGCACATCTCTCTTGTGCCGGGGCATAACACATTGTCGACATCATCAGGAGATGGCTGCGGTTGGATAAGCGTGTAATTGCTAGCATCTGTAGGGTCCCCAATACCATCGTACTGATACCATTGTGGATCGACAGCTTTTACGATATCCTTTTTCATCACTGCTACTGCTGCATACGTACCGATTGCGAGCAGGGCCAAGATTAAAGTGAAGAGTGATGCCTTCACTGCAAATGTTTGTTTCATCATAATCGTATTATTTTGATTATGATGCTAAGGTAGAGCCGGCAAGAGGGCGTTGCTAGAGCATCTATTCCTATTGTGCACACATTATTGCCGAAAGGCGATGTCTTATTTCCTATTTGCTGTCTTTCCACTCCAACTTCGGGTTGTTTTTATTGTGGTTGTACCAGCGCAGCGAAATGCCCAAAAATTGGGCAATCTGTAAATCGGTCAGTTTAAAACGAATATCTGCATACTGCTGATAAAACCAGCGCATCAATGCCAAGCTGTTTTTTAATCGGAACAAATTTTCCTGCTGCCGGTAATATTTAAGTTCTTCCACCAGCAAATAATGGAAGAACGGTGTCAGTTCTGTCGCCTGCAAGAGGTGGTCAACAGGGATCTCGATCATATGGCCCCCTTCGGGAAACACAATATCCATGTCGCTGCGCTGGAATGCCAGCAGGCTTTCGGTCTTCAAGATCATACGATCGGCCTGCCAGATACGGGATAGCCGCTGCTCCTGATCGATCTGCTCATATCCCAGCGCATAGCCCGTATGGATAAAACAGATATGCTTGGCAATACCTCCCCGCTCCAGATAGATTTCCTTTGGACTACAATATTTCACCGTCACCAGCCGACGCAGGGTCTCCTCCTGGCTTGCTGTAAGCCTTCTGTAGCATTCTAAATGCTTCTTAAGTTTTTGATAGGATACGCTATGTTCCATGCGCTTTGATTATTAAATTGGTTATCCATTATTCGGTTTTTCTATCGTACGTATCAAGCAGCTACAGCATATTACTAGCTATAAAATTAAAGGATTTTAGCGCTTTATGAAAGGTATTTGTTGTTCCCGACCGCTGCCATTTACCCTTAGTGATGGAAATATATGTTCCAACTCATATGTCTAAGGGTTTTTTATGGTAAAAAGTATTCCAAAACGTCTGAAAATTAGGTTAAAATATCATTTCTTAATGGTTTAACTATGTAACTTTGATTGATAAAAGTTATTTTAGTGGTTTATAATTTTCGTTTAATCAATCTAACTAAATAAAATTATGACCGATTTTGATATTCAGCTCATGCTTTTTAAAATGATCCGTGAGAAACAGGGCAATTCATCGGCTGGGATAAAAGAACTTCAAAAGCTATTGCGCATTGCCGACCGGCCCTTGCGTAACCGCATGACTGGCCGTACGTACCTCACTTTAGCCGAGTTTTATCGCCTTTCTCTTTACTATGCTATTTCGATCAATGATATTGCCCAGCGGCTGGAAAAGGCCCATGATGATGCGACCGACGTCGTTTTGAAACCCCAGGATGGCCATGGACTACCGCTGTTGACCAGCGATCTGAACGAACTGCCGCTATATATGCTACGCTTGCAGCAGGAGTTTGAACAGCTGTTGCAAGTGGATAAGCCGCTGCTCAAAATGGTGTGTGCCGACGTGCCGCTAATGCAACTAATGGCTTTCGAGGAACTGACTTATTTTAAAATCTATATGTACTATGTGCATTTTACCGGTCTTAAATTATCCTTTGAGCAGTTTGTCAAAAAAATAGAATCCTGTCAACTGAAATCGTATTTTGATCGCATCAACGAGATTTACAGCCATATAAACAGCTCCGAGATATGGGACGAGCATACCATCAATAGCCTGTTGCGCCTACTGGAGGAATGTGCCGTCTACGGTAAGTTTGAACAGGAAGCTACGCTGAGCCGTTTGCTCGATCAGTTCGATCTGCTGGTGGCCAACCTGATCAGCATGCTGCAGGAAGGTGGAAAACCTGCCGGTGGGCAGGTCGAATTCTTTAATTCTGATGCCATCCTGCGGAAAAACTTTACACTGCTGGAAACCGCCCAAGGGCCTAAAGTATTGCAGTCGAAGCTCTTTATGCTGCAGATGATGAGTACCACAGACGCTGACCTGATGGGATATATGGATCAAACTTTTGACTCCTTGATTGAACGATCCAATTCGCTCAGCAAAACTTCGCATTATAGCAAAGGTAAGCTCATACAGATCCTCCAGGCACATGTCAAAGATTACCGCGATAAGCTACTGGCTCCGTGCCGGCTTTTAAAATCCTAACACAATGATACATGCATTTTATTCACCATAAACCGCTACATGATGATCGAAAAACTATTTTTTAGTAAGTGCTTTACGCTATCCGTAAAGCCCGACGATTGCCAAAAGTACTCTTTACAGGAAGTCTTTTGGATACTGATGCGTACCGTAGTCGAATCGAAAGAGGAAGTCAAGGCCATGATCCAAAGTAAACTTCCCGATCCGCCACTTCAGCTCGTGCATTCCAGTGAAGTATGCCAATATGTAGGGATTGTATCCAAGACTCTCTATCGCTGTGAACGGCAAGGGCTGATAAAGGCCGTTAAAAGAGACCATACGGGCAAATATTATCTCCATGCCGATATGGTGACATTCAAACAGAAGTACCGCCAATAGCAACACCATAGTTTTATTTTCTTTCGGCCTTCCTTCTACTCTCCTTCGGGGCTTGTCCGCCCCTGGCTCGCCTCCCGCCTTACCGCCGTCCACTCCCGCTCCACTGTCTGCCCACATAAACAGTGGAGCGGGAGTGGACCCAGAGTGGGCGCAGCGTGGAGGATGGCCGAATCAGGAGCGAACAAAGGGCGAAGCAATTATGGCCCTGCTACCCAAGACCTTTTGCGCGCAAACGTTACAAAGCAACTTCGAGCCCGGACAGCGATCGGACATTTTTAACACGTAGTCCGCAGCCGGCCAAAAAGCGACCGGACAGCGATCGGACTATCCGCTTCGCAGCCTTTTTTTCCTTCCAGTTCGTCCCTATGTTTGTTGGTGTAAAGCAAGATATACCGGTATCAATCAAGTTTTTACATTTTTTTTAACATTAAAAATTAACAACATGGGAACAATTAGAAAAGGCGTCAATGGAGGGTTCAGCGGTAAGGCTGGATCGGTAATAGGCGCAAGCTGGAAAAGTATCGATTACATTCGTGGACTTGCAAAAAAGAGCAATAAGCCGGCTTCGCAAGAACAGCTTATTCAGCAGGCCCGATTTTATACCATCGCCAAATTTATCATGCCAATCGCCCCTTTTGTGGAGGTTGGATTTTCACAGGTGAACGCCGATGTTATGACGCCGACCAATGCGGCATTGCAGGCCAATATCAATTCGGCAGTAGTGGGTTCTTATCCCGACTTTAAGCTGGATTATGCGAAGCTCAAACTTTCGGCGGGAGGCCTGCAGCCTGGGGGCACCACCTCGGTGGAAGTGGCGTCGGGTATATTGATTGTCGGCTGGACCAACACCGCCATTAAAGCCATGCGAGGCGAATTGGATGACCGTGTCCATCTTTTGATGTACCACCCCGAGCTGGACGAATTTTTAACCGCTCCCGAACCGCCGACACGGGGTATGGGCTCGGTAGATATCGAATTGCCCGAGCACTTCCTGGGCGGAAAAGCGCATCTCTGGATGTTCTTTTCTGACCGGAAAAACAAGCGCATAAGCCGCACAACGTACCTGGGTGAGCTCGATCTCGTCTAGTACACCACCCTATGGCCGGTATGCACTGCCGGCCATGGTTTAAATCAAACACATTCAACTCATAATTCCTAGAAATTAATACGCAATACGATGAAGATATTAGCAAAACAATCAGAGAAGCGTGCCTATGTCGCCAATGGAACCGAAATCATGCGGATGAAGTTTGCCAAAGCACGCAAATTTCTCAATCCCTTAAATTATATCATACAGATGGGCTTTGCGCCGCAGCGGCTCAGGAAAGGGAAAACTGCCATTGGCAGGGCCATGTCTGCCGTCCTGCAATCGGCCATGGTAGGGGAGTATCCTCATATTGAGGTCGATCCGGCTCGGGTAAAGATTAGTGCAGGGGTCACAGCCATCCTTCCGGTTTGCAGTGTGGAGCGCATCGGAGCCACCATTCGGTTACGCTGGATCACGCTAGGTGCGCCGCTAAGAGGTGCAGAAAGGGACGACCGTATTATCCTATGTGCCTATGCGGTACAAGAGGAGCTGGCCGCCATCAACGAGGAGGAGGTGCTACGGGCGGAAGGCGACTTGCAGATGCAGCTGCCCGAAGGCATGGAGCACATGCCCGTACACCTCTATCTCTGTGTGCATGACCGCGACAAAATTAATTTTTCCAATAGTCAGTACCTGGGGCTATTTGCATAATCAACTGATCGGGTTAAACGACTTGAAAAAATCATAAATCAAATGACAACAATACAAAAACAAATAGCCTGGTATGTCGAGGATATTGCCTGGCCTTTCAGCACAAAGCAACTGCTCAGTTTCCTTTTGCTGTGCTTGTTCATCTTATTTCTTTCCGCCGGCCTGCTACTGCAGGCCATCGACCCAGCAGCAGGGGTATTGGACATCGGCGTGCTTTCTATTCTGCTGTTTGCCCTATTGGCTGGACTAGCCAGTATCTATTGCTGCTATTGGCTGCAGGAGTTGCTTTGGCACCCGTTTAAATTCTTCCGGCGTAATTTCAATATTCACTTTAATCAATTGACATCATGGCAACAATGCATTATTTATTTTGCTGTATTTTTTCTGTCGCTCTATGCTATGCTTTGGCTGTTGAGCATCGTGCTATAGCGCAACAGCGTGTTTCAGCGCAGAAGACCGTGCCCGAACTCTCCCACGAACAGCAGCTGCGGAATCGGATAGTGCAGCTTGCCGTGGCAGAACTCGGCGTACGCGAGGCGACCGGTAACAATGACGGTCCACAGGTCGAAGCGTATCTGTCTTACACCGGCATGGCAAGGGGAAATCCCTGGTGTGCAGCTTTTGTATGCTGGGTTTATAAACAGGCAGGCCTACCCCAACCGCGCAATGCCTGGAGCCCGGCTTTATTCCCCCGGCAAAGGCGGTATATGGGTAGTTCCGAGGCTACAAAGCAGGCGATGCCAGCAGATATCTTTGGGATCTATAATCAGCGGCTCGGCCGTATCGATCATGCGGGCTTAGTGCGTTCCGTCGATAAAAACTGGATACTCACCGTAGAAGGAAATGTGCAGAACCAGGTGGCTTCCAGACGTCGGCCAGTAGCGACAATCCATACTTTTGCAGATTGGTTAAAAAAAGTGGATCCATGAACAGGCACATCATGTACTGCGCGATGCTTCTCATGGTGATCGCGAGCACAACCGGTTGTAAGGTTCATGAACAGCGCAAAGAGTCGCTCCAAAAAATCGAAACCAACGTTGGGCTTACGGGAACAATGGATCGGATGGCATATAGCCTACGGCAAGATAGCTTATCGCGGGTGTGGTTTTTTACAACCGACACAGCATTTCGTTTTCATCCAGACAGTGGTCTGATGGGGCACGCGGGAAAGCTGTTATCGCAGGAGGCAAACAGCAGGGTAGCTAGGGTCAGTTATCAAGAGCATGATAGTATTCATCGCTACGGACGGCAGGTAGACTTGACTACAGCTACTGCTAAAAGTTCCTCCAATGCGGATGTGATTTGGACCATTGCTGTTGCTTTTATCGTGTTGCTATGCTTTATGCTAAGAGGAAAAATAAAAGGCCTGCCACACCGGTAGGCCTTTTTTGCCGACTACAAGGCACATTTACAATTGTCCCCCATTTGTCCCCCCCTCATTATTAGCCAGCTATGCCCGATTATCTTAATTTTGTGATAACACCTATTCCTATTAGTATGGTAACTTTTTTAGCACTAGCGGCACTTGTTTTAATCTTTGTTTATTTTATCTTAAAGGCAAAGCAAAGACACAAGCTTTTCAACGATGCCGTTTCAATGGAGGTCCACTACCTGTTTCAGGATAGACCCGGGCAATATAGCGGCGACTACCGGACAAAAAGTGGGGTTTTTGTTTTTAGTACAGAGTCGAAGGACGACGCACTTAAAAATTTGGTGATCAAAGCGGTCAAACCCAGCCATCCTGCTTTAGTTGTCAATCTGGAACAAATTGTCGTGGTGCCTTTTGAAAAGAAAAATGAGGGGAACGCCGACGTGTCCGTCCGATTTAAATTGCTCAAAAAGAAGGGTGAAGTCACCGCCTTGGAGGGTAAGCGGATACGTGTTGCTGGTGTATTGAATTATGCCAACAGAAAACCCAAAACGTTCAGTACCGTATTAAAGATCGGGGAGCTTTATCAATCTAAAAGCCAGCTTGATCAGACGACATAATTTGCGTAATTCTTATTTTATGGGAAAGGGTTTGCTTCATTGCAAACCCTTATTTTTTGTCTCAGAATTTGAGTAGATGCTGATGTTCAATAGCCCAGGATAACAGGGCATTGTTTTCTTCATTGAGATCCAATTTTCGGCAGATGCGGTGTCTTGTATTTTTGATGGTATATGGACTCAGGAATAGTGATTCGGCAATATATTTGGTGGTATGCCGCAGTGCAATCAGCTTAAGAATATTTAATTCGGACGGAGTCAAAGTTTTGAGTTTTTCCACGGCCTGATTTTTAACCGTTTGTTGTTGCAGGCGCTGGATCACCATGTGGGTGCCTGCATAAAGTCGGTTTTCGCCCAGCGGTTTAATGATGTAATTCTCAGGTTGTAGGGCTGCCGCACGGTCTATACTGCTTTTGGACTGATAAGAAGTGATAAAGATTAGACTGAAATGCTTCGTTGCGGTATATTTCTCCATTAACTCAATGCCATCCAATCGATCATTGAGCTGAATATCACAGAGTACCAGATCGGGTGAATTTTGCGCCATGTACTGATCCACCTCGTCAACAGTGAGTGCAATATGCAATTCCAAACCTGTATAAAGGGTGTGAAGCTGATATTCAATAAATCGGGCAATAATCATTTCGTCTTCTACAATTAATACTTTTAGGCTCATATGATATTGTTAAATTCAAATAAATATTTAAATCCATTTTGCGGGTTGATGGTCACTGTTCCTCGTATTTGCCGTGTTAGATCCCTTACTAAGCCAATCCCGAAAGAAGCCGCGGAAACAACGGCTTCGGCACCGACACCATTGTCCTCAAACCGCATGGTCGTTCCAAATTCATTTTTGAGTATACTTAAATGAATCGCAGGCGCATCGACAGCACCCTGAGAAAAAGCATATTTATAACTATTTGTCATAAGCTCCGTAATGATGAGCGCTAAGGGTATAGAGGTTTGGGTTGTAATCAACCAATCTTGTCCAACATCGACATGGATAGCCACAGTGCCTTCTGGATCATGCATTTGTTTCAGGTAGTTAACAGTTTCAATCACTAAAATGTTCAATTTCAGCTGACTATTTTGATTATATACCAGCAACTGGTTAACGAGCATCATGGCATGTATTCTATCCTGCATGGATTGTATGGCTTGCATATTTTGGTTGCCATGATCTGACCGGTACAGGCTACCCAAACTATACAGCAGCTGAAGGTTGTTTTTAACCCGGTGGTTGACCTCATCAATGAGGGTTTCGATATAATGGTTTTTCTGAAGCAATTGAATCTGCTGCTCATAGAGCGCATCATTCGCCTTTTTAAGCTCCGCTGTTCGTTCAAGAACGATGGTCTCGGTGGTTTTATGATGCTCCAGTTCTGATTTTCGTATTTTTAGCCGGATGCCGATCAAGAGGATCATCGTGATGCATAACACAAAAAACTGCGTCATAATCGAGACATATTGGATGGACTGTTCCTTCAAGATCAATCCACAATAGATCAATATGCTGATGCCAATGACGAGAAAAATACCCGAATAAATCAAGAACCGCTGCATCCTGTCTATCTTTTTCCAGAGGGATATAAATAAGTTTGAAAAAAAGAGGACATATAGCCCCCCCACGAAAAGGTTAATCCAATTACTCTGCTTAAAATTGGCGAAACAATAGTTATTGATAAAGTTAAATGTTGACGTAATAAATACCAGTAGGATGAGGCCAAGCGTTAGCTTATAATACTGATGGCTTATTTTTTTGAGATTTAAGAAGGCGATCGTCAACAGGGAGAAGCTGATTCCAGCCAGATTTCTAAATACCGATACCAAGCTCCATCCAAGCTGGGGATTGTTTGGGAAAAATAGATCTATAAATTGATTTTGCAGTCCGTAGCTATAAAATCCGATAAATAGTAGAAAGCAAAAGATCCAGATATAAGGCCTGTAGCGCGAGACGAGCCATGCAAAAGCAATGTACAGCAGCAATACAATAATGGCTCCCTCCATAAAGGCATGGATAAGATTGATGCCTTGCACTTTCTTGAGGTAGTCTTTCTGTGTTTGTAAGCGGAAATCATAAAACGGCGTATAGCCTTTAATGTGTTGTACACGAAGTAAAAGGGTGTACATCTTTTTGCTGTCCAGATGGATGTTAAAATGGTCCCGCCCACCTTGAGGTGATCGTGATAGATGTTTTCGAAAAAGGCCGGCACTTCTTTTGTCGAGGATGTTTCCGTGCATGTCCAGTATGGTGAGATCCACGAAAGTCAGATTATCAAATGACAGTACATAATCGCCTGTCAATGCGCTGTCATCGAGAAAAATCACCTTTTTTAACCAAAATATATTTTTGTCCTGATTTGTTGCAGGTTTGAAATGGGCGAGTGGTGCAAAAAGCTGTTTGTTGGTATCGTAATAAACCGGGTCGGTTTGACCTTCTTTCTCCTGGGTTATTACAATGGGAGATTCTTTAGAAATATAGGTATGCTGTACCGCACTATTATGCGAGATGATAGCCTCCATCCCAAAGTGAATTGCGACAGTACTCAGTAGCAGTAATAGGATGAAAATAATATTTGGCTTCATACAGCAAAACAAAGGTGCACTATTTTTCAATAAATCTAATAAGCTTTTATTTTCCTAATTGTAAATGAGACCCTAGGGTCTCTGTTACCATTGGTATTTACTTTTTACTTTTGCTCTACGCATTTAATATTATAGACGAACGTAGCAATATATTTTGACTTAGATACCTTTGATTACTTGATTATGACTTATTTATATATAGCTCTGTTTATTGCGATTGTGTATGTCCTATTTAAGCTTTTTGCTTCAGGCAAGAAGCCGCAAGATGTGTCTTTGAACGTTTATTACCGCTTTCAGGAACATCCGGGGCAGTATAGCGGGAGGTTAAGTTCGACCCATGGCGCATTGGTTTTTCGAGGTGAGCGCTTTCACGATGATGTGCTGAATATTGTGGTAAAAGACGTCCGTTCTACTGATCATAAGGTAGAGGTGAGGCTGCAACAGCTGCTCGTGTTGCCCTTTAAAGGGGACCAGAAGTCTTCATCGGAAGTGTCTGTTCGCTTTCGTATCGACGCTGGTAAAGCTGATCAAGTTGATCTGACGCATTACAAGGTAAAAGTGAATGCCGTGGTGACCTATCAGAATGGCGAGAAGAAAGCCTTTAGTACAACACTGCCTATGATGGGTGTGTATACGATCAGTCCTTCGGCCAGCCACAATGAATTTAAAAGTTAATTTTTACGTGTTTTTATTCCATATTACATACCTATTTAACCCGAAGGGACCCTGCTTGCCGGGGTTTCTTCATTTTAATGGGAATGTTCCACGTGGAGGAGGAGTTCGGCTCCTATATTCAATTTTCTTTTTGACCGGTAATTCGGCCTATATTCCTATATTTAACGCTGCAAAGCTGGGGAAAATAAAACGAAAATTGATTAATATTAGTTTGAGCTGATTATATGAAAGAGATAAAAAAAATAGCCTGTATTGGAGCAGGATACGTCGGCGGTCCAACGATGTCTGTGATTGCACAAAAAAATCCGAGTATTCAGGTTACGGTTGTTGATTTGAATCAACAACGTATTGATGCATGGAATAACGAAGATCTTGCGCAGCTTCCCATTTATGAGCCTGGGCTTGATGCTGTGGTAGCAGAAGCTCGCGGACGGAATCTGTTTTTTTCTACCGATGTTGAAAAGGCGATCGACGAAGCGGATATGATTTTTATATCCGTCAATACCCCGACGAAAAACTATGGTAAAGGGAAGGGGCAGGCTGCAGATTTAAAATATATCGAATTGTGTGCTAGGCAGATTGCCCAAGTGGCCAAAGGGGATAAGATTGTTGTCGAAAAATCGACCCTTCCTGTTCGTACAGCTGCTGCGTTAAAGAGTATTTTGAATGATACAGGGAATGGAGTAAATTTTGATATCCTATCCAATCCGGAGTTTTTGGCAGAGGGAACAGCCGTAGCAGATCTACACCATCCCGATCGCGTATTAATCGGGGGCGAGAGTGAGGAGGCTATTCAGGCACTCGTGCAGATTTATGAGTCGTGGGTGCCGCAAGAGCGTATCCTGACAACAAATTTATGGTCTTCCGAATTGTCCAAATTGGTGGCCAATGCTTTTCTAGCGCAACGGGTTTCATCGATTAATGCCATCTCAGAACTGTGTGAAGTGACAGGTGCTAATGTCGATGAAGTATCTCGTGCCATTGGACACGATAGCCGTATCGGGCCTAAATTTTTAAAAGCATCGGTGGGTTTTGGGGGGTCCTGTTTTCAAAAAGATATCCTCAATCTGGTTTACATCGCGCGGAGCTACAATTTGACCGCTGTCGCCGATTACTGGGAGCAGGTGATTATTTTAAACGATCATCAGAAACTGCGCTTTGCTGAAAAAATCATTCAAACCATGTACAATACGGTCAATGGGAAGAAGATTGCCTTTTTGGGCTGGGCATTTAAAAAAGACACCAACGATACACGCGAATCTGCTGCGATCTATGTGGCCGATCACTTGCTGGATGAGGAAGCGCAGCTTGTCGTTTATGATCCGAAAGTAACTGCAGAGCAGATTTACAAAGACCTGGATTATCTAAAAACGCGATCTTCGGAGGATAATCGTCGCTTGGTAACTGTAGTTAACGACCCTTATGATGCGTTACAGGATGCGCATGCTGTTGCCGTATTGACCGAGTGGGACGAATTTAAAAGTTACGACTGGAAGGAGATCAAACAACTGATGAAGAAACCTTCTTTCGTATTTGATGGTCGGAAGCTGTTGGATAGTGAACGTCTAAAAGCACTAGGTTTTGATTATTATGCCATTGGCAGTTAGTTATATTGATCATTGTTTAACAATAATTTAATTTGATAAATAAAATCAGATTGAGTACTTTTGTTACTCAATCTGAACTATACCATGCTAGACACTTTAATTACATCGAAGACGCGATTGAAATTACTGATTAAGTTTTTTGTATCTGCTAGCAATCAATCCCACTTACGGGGGCTGGCTGACGAATTTCAGGAATCAACCAATGCCATACGAAAAGAACTGAACCAACTGTCCGAAGCGGGCTATTTAGAAAAGACTACAGCCAAAAACAAAATACTATACCGTGCCAATACGAAGCATTCGTTATTTGAGCCCCTTCAAAAATTAATTCATACCTATTTGGGTATTGATGACATTGTAGATAATATCCTACATCAAGCGGGCGATATACAGGAAGTTAGTTTAATTGGTGACTATGCGGAGGGCATAGATTCAGGAAAAATAGATGTGTTAATTTTGGGTGAAAACCTAAATCAGGCATATTTATTGCTGTTAGCGGACAAGGTTGGAAAAAAATTACAGAAATCAATCATTTTGCATACATCAGAAATACCAGGAAAACATCGTATCATTTTATATTCTGTGAAATAAAACTCGTGAATAGAAAAGAAATAAATGCATAGAATCAAATACCATAATGTAATTGCTTCGCTGCCCATAATAAATTTTTGACATTAGATCTAGAGGATTGTTTTGAAGATAGCTTGTTAATGCTAGACTGTAATATTTATATTTTATGAAAATTAAGAATTTAATTGTATTTGGAACTAGGCCGGAAGCTATTAAAATGGCTCCGCTAGTTAAAGAATTTCAAAAAGATCCATCTTTTGAAACGAAAGTATGTGTTACTGCACAGCATCGTGAAATGTTGGATCAGGTGTTAGAATTTTTTGATGTCAAGCCTGATTTCGATCTAAATCTGATGAAACCAAATCAGAATCTTTATACTTTAACAGCAGACATCATTACAGAGATGAAAACTGTATTGGAGGATTTTAAGCCGGACTATGTATACGTGCATGGTGATACAACGACAACAATGGCATCTAGTATTGCGGCATTCTATTCGGGTGCTCAAGTTTGTCATGTTGAGGCGGGTCTCCGAACACACAATAAACGATCTCCTTTTCCTGAAGAAATCAATAGACAAGTTGCTGGACGTATATGTGATTATCATTTTGCTCCAACTGAAGCTTCTCGTCAAAATTTGTTGAGTGAAAATATTCAAGATAAAGATGTTTTGGTGACTGGTAATACCGTTATAGATGCATTGTTTGAGAGTTCAGCACGCGTAAAGGATTTGGATAATCTTGAGATCAATCGTTTGAAAGAATTGGTTGATCCTTTAAAAAAGGTAATCTTGGTTACAGGTCATAGACGTGAAAACCATGGGCAAGGCTTTATTAATATTTGTCAGGCTTTAAAGGAAATCGCATTATCCAATGCCGATGTACAGATTATTTATCCCGTTCATTTGAATCCAAATGTAAAGAAGCCTGTCTATGAGATTTTATCTGATGTACCTAACATCCATTTGATTGAGCCGTTAGCGTATCCAGCTTTTGTATGGTTGATGAATGAGTCTTACCTAATTATTACAGATTCAGGTGGCGTGCAAGAGGAGGCTCCTAGTCTTGGTAAACCAGTATTGGTTATGCGAGACACAACTGAAAGACCAGAGGCGGTTGATGCAGGAACAGTTATCCTAGTTGGTACGGATACAGAAAAGATTGTGAATGAAGCTCAAGATTTACTGCGTAATTCGAGTAGGTATCAAGAGATGAGCGGCCTACATAACCCATATGGTGATGGTAAGGCCTGTCAAAGAATTGTTAACTTTATTAAGAACTTAAAATAAATCGTATCAATGCAAGCAAAAGTAGTAACTGTTGGCTTAGGCTATATTGGATTGCCAACATCGGCATTAATCGCAAATAGTGGTATCGCTGTTCATGGTGTTGATATCTCGCAACATGTTGTGGATACAATTAATGCCGGTAAAATTCATATTGTTGAGCCTGATTTGGATAAGGCTGTAGCAAAGGCTGTGGCAGAGGGTTTCTTAAAAGCAGACACTAAACCTGTTCAAGCCGATACATATTTAGTTGTTGTTCCTACACCGTTTAAAGGTGATCATCAACCTGATATTTCTTATGTTCAAGCGGCAACTGAAGGAATTATACCATTATTGAAAGAAGGTGATCTATATGTGATCGAATCTACTTCTCCTGTAGGCACTACAGAGAAAATGATGTCTCTGATCTTTTCAAAGCGTCCTGAACTGGAAGGGAAGATTTCTTTGGCTTATTGTCCAGAGCGTGTTCTTCCAGGAAATGTGATGTATGAATTGGTACATAACGATCGCGTTATTGGTGGAGTCAATGAAGCCTCAACACAAAAAGCACTGGCTTTTTATAGTCAATTTGTTGAGGGAGAATTACATCCAACCAATGCCCGTACCGCTGAAATGTGTAAATTGACGGAAAATGCTTCACGGGATTCACAGATTGCATTTGCAAATGAGCTTTCTTTAATTTGTGACAAGGCAGATATAAATGTTTGGGATCTGATCCGATTAGCAAATAAGCATCCTCGTGTAAATATCTTGCAACCAGGATGTGGAGTTGGTGGCCACTGTATTGCGGTGGATCCATATTTCTTAACGGCAGATTTCCCTATGGAGTCTCGTATGATTGCACAAGCACGTGAAACAAATAATTATAAATCATTTTGGTGTGCCGAGAAAGTAAAGACCGCGCGTTTGGAATTTGAAATCAAAAATGGATGTCAGCCTTCCATTGCGATCATGGGATTAGCTTTTAAACCAAATATCGATGACTTGAGAGAGTCCCCAGCAATTCATATAGCAGAGCGTGTATTACAAGATTCAGGTGATGCAGATATGTATATTGTTGAACCCAATGTACACGAACATAAGGTTTTCAAATTGACTGATTACAAAGATGCGATAGCTAAAGCTGATATCATAGTTTTCTTGGTTGCTCATAATGAATTTAAGACTTTAGAAATAGCAGAGGAAAAAGTTGTTCTTGATTTCTGTGGGGTTCGAAAGTAATTTTAGATGATAAAATTTAACGATATTCTATCTTATTTTAAAAGTAGTAAGATTCTAAAGGGTATTATTTGGACTTTTTTAGGGACACTTGCTGCAAAAGGCTTCGGTTTCCTCGCTATTTTTATTGTAGCGAGGCAGCTGTCTGTTGATGATTTTGGAAGCGTTGGTGTATTACAATCATACATAACAACTTTTACTCTCTTTAGCTTGGCTAGTTTTGGAGTTACGGCAACAAAGTATATTGCTGTAACAATTGATGTTGATATTAAAAAGACCAGTGAAATTTTTTCTTTAATAAGAATATCTTCGGGGATATTAGCCGTTATAGTCTTGATAGCATCATTGCTTTTCAATAAGCAACTTTGTTCTCTTTTAACAGGAAGTAGTGTTAATTCAGAGGCTATGTTCATTTGTTCTATCGCGGTTTTTTTTGCATCGCTAAACGGACTACAAATTGGTGCTTTAACTGGTCTCGAAAGTTTTAAATCTGTTTCCATTGTAAATATTGTAAATGGTATCATTTCCTTCCCTTTAATTATAATACTTACCAGGTATTTTCAAGTTAAGGGGTTCGCAATTGCCGTTTTGATTACTAGTTTTTCGATTTGGTTGTGTTCGGCGATCTTAGTTCAATCAATATTAAAAAAGCGGAAAGTTTATTTTTCTTTGAAAAATATAAAGAATAATCTTGATGTTATTTGGAAATTTAGTTTACCTGCTTTTATAAGTAGTCTTCTTGTGAATCCGGTGGTACTTATATGTAATAGTATTCTTATAAAAAATAATAAGAATGGTTTATATGAAATGGGTATTTTCAATGCTAGCAATAATTATTCTCAGATATCTCTGATTTTATTGGGGATAATAGGTCAGGTATTCTACCCCTATGCCATGAAGAACTTTGGACAAGGAAATAAAAAGTTTGATTTCGTCAATATAGTACATCCTTTATTCTTCGGCTTAATGATATGCTTACCGACTATTTTTTTACCTGAGCTATTTTCTTCTTTATTTGGTAGTAAATATCATAATAACGATATGTACTTAGCTACTGTCATAGTTTCTGGTTTTACAGTTATAAATGCACAAAAACAGGGAATTGCAAGAAATTTTGCTGCTGGAAATTTTATGTGGTTCAGTGTCATTAGTAATGGTTTTTGGGGACTTGTAGCTATTGGATTTAGTTATGGTCTAGTAGATATGGGAGCTATAGGAAGAGGAATTGCTTTTTTTGCGGCATATTTTCTAAATACGGTGGTATTTATACCATATTTTATAAAAAATAACCTTGTTGAGAGAAGGCTTGTTTTGTCGTGGTACAATCTCTTGTATTTACTCATTGCAATTGGTGGAGGTACGTTATATTTTATCCATATATCGCTTTTTTTTAGAGTTTTATTATTATTATTTAGTATTCTTCTCATAATTTATACAATGAGAAAGTGGTATTTATCATACACAAATAGTTAACATGGGTTATCAGAATAAAAATTTAAGTGTTATAATAAAAGGAGCTTACGGCGACGCAAATGTTGGAGACGATCTTTTGTTAGAGATGGTAATGTCTTTATTAGATAAGGTCAAAGAAAGAAATTTTGATATAAAGATTGTCTGTAGAAGCGCCCCTTATTTGCAAAAGAAATATAGAGAAGTAAAATTTATTAGTTTAGCTGCATCTAAATTTGAATCACCTGACATATATATACTGGGTGGGGGCACGCAATTTTTTTCTTTTGAAAACCCAGAAAAGGTGTCGCCTGCAAAAAGTAGATTTTCAATTTATATGAAATCTATATTTAAGGAGCCCACTTTACTTGCCAAGTATATACTAAGCATTTTTTCTAAGAATAAAAAAGAATCATTACAATTAGCTTTAGGTGTTGGTTTAGGTCCATTTGAAACAAGTAGTATAGAGGAAAAAGTTAAGAAGCAAATGAAGTCTTTCTTTAAAATTTATCCCAGAGATCATGCTTCTAAAGAGTTTTTGGAAAAGTGGGGACTTTCTAACTGGTCTCTCTCTGCCGATTTGTGTTTAACAGATATTTTTAAGGATAAGTATCCAATAGACCATGTAAAAAGAGATGAAATTAAGTTGGGAATAGTATTAAGAGACTGGAGTCACAATGATATAGGTAAAGTAATCAATGATAAAGTATTAGACTGGACACTGAGTCTTGGGTCAATAAAACATAGTTTGTTTATATTTTCTAAACTCAAAGACAATTCATTAATAGAAAGAGTTAGGAGAGACTATAATAAATTAAAAACTACAATATGGGATCCTGAGATTGACGATTTTTATGATTTTCTGAAAGAGTTAAATTCATGTGATATTCTAATTACGTCAAGGTATCATACAGCAATTTTTGCTTTAAATTTAGGAATTCCGACAATTTGCCTTGGTATAGATCCAAAATTGAAGATTTTATGCGATGAAGTTGATGGTTTTTATCATTGGCAGCATCATGAGAGTATGGCTGTCATAGATAAATTTGTTGAAAGTATTAAACATGATTATTCAAACCATGTGTTAAAAGTAAATAACAGTTATAGGGTCTTAAACGGTAGAGCAAACTCAATGGTTAAAGATGTAATTGAACTCCTAGATCAACATAAAAATAAATGAAAATGAAAAAAAGGATTTTATTTGTAGCGCCTAGTTCCTATCCTGTCAATTCTCCTGAAGCTATAGTAAATATTAAATTGCTTGAGATTTTAGGTAATAATGACTATGAAATTGATCTAATTTCTAAAAAGATAAAATGGGATAACTATCCTTCTACTAAGACCTTAGAGGAATTAAATGTAAGTCTTAAAAGTTGTAATGTTATAGAGGTGGATAACAAGTTTAATTTTGTTACACTGTTACAACACTTAAAGGTTTATTTTATTTTTGGCGCAGTTTTCAAAGGAGCACATTGGGCTTTAGAGGTTTTAAATAAATGTAAGCACTTGTTAAAGAGAGATTATGATTATGTACTTACAAAAAGTTCGCCAAGCCTTTTAGTGGGGTATTATTTGAAAAAGAGATTTGGATACAAATGGATCGCAACTTGGAACGACCCTTATCCTCACCAGAAGTATCCATTTCCTTATGGAGGAGGTGTTTTAGCTAAGTTGCCATATTTTCAGAGGAGAATTCTAAAAATTATGGAAACTGCTGATATCCATATTTTTCCAAATGATAGAATACGTGATTACATGTTGAAATATTTGAATGTTCCAATTGAAAGCGCGAAAGTAATACCACATTTAGCACAAGAGGCTAAAGATCGGTATAGTGAGTCTAATAATGGACGTTTAAGGTTAATTCATGCTGGAAACGTTAGAAGCCCAAGAAATCCAAAACCTCTAGTTGAGGCGTTTGGTAAATTTATTAATGAAAATGGGATTAGTGATGTCGAACTTCATTTTATTGGTGTGGTGGATGATGATCTAAAACGAAAAATTGGTGAACTTTCGCATAATGGACAAATTAAGGTCTTGCCACCAGTTGAATATGAAGAGAGTTTAGCATTATTAAAAGATTATGATATAGCTTTAATAATAGAGGCGCCTTGTGAAGAGGGAATATTTTTACCAACTAAAGTTGGAGATTATATGACCGCACAAATACCGATTTATAGTATTAGTCCTAAAATTGGAATACTGAACGATTTATATAAACAAGATTATATTCAATATTTTTCTAGTGTTGATAGTACTGATGAAATTCTAAATGAATTGATTAAGATTTATGATGATTTCAAAAATAACACAATTAAAGTAAGTAAATTTAATACAAATTACAGTGCTTGTAAGATATTAAATGAATATAACTCGCTCAGCTAAAGATATGTGGATTTATATTATTACATTCATAGCTTGCATATTTGTAGATAGTTTTTACGGACAGCATACCTTTTTGGTGCGTAAAATTCTGTTGTTATGGTTGTATATATTTTTGTGTTTCGGTTATACAGTAGGTACAGATTGGAGAAATTATGAGGATTTGTACACTATTGCTCCAGATGATTTATTGCTGAATAGAATCTATGAACAGGGCTTTTATTACATAGTATATATTATAAGACAATTTCTTACCGATTATTGGCTTTTTGTTGGCATTTTAAAATGTATTTATTTATATGGTGTTATTCGCTTGGTCAGAAGATTTACAGATAAAATTTTTTGGGTTCTTGCTATACTAATGAATTATAATTTGTTGTTCATGTTAGTAGATAACCCTTTGCGATTTATGGTCGCTTCAATATTTTTAATATTCTCAATAGATGTAATATTGTCCAAAAAATATAAAAAATTACTGTTAATTGGTGTCGCAGGAACTTTTTTTCATATAAGTATAGCATTGTGTTTTTTAGTAGCAATATCACCTTTAGCCCTTAGACAAATTACTAAATGGCCAAATTCAAAATTATGGATATTGTATGCTTTTACTTGCGTAATAGGGGCCTTTCCAAGTGTTCTAAACAGTTTCGGAGGGTTAATAGCTGTATATCTGCCGTTTCTCGCGAACAAAGTCGAAAATACATATTTTGTGGAATCTATTTCTCCCATGTTTACAATAGGCTCACTGATTATGTTTTTTCTTTTTTTTATAGTTTTAAAATATAAGGAATCTATAATCAAAGCGCCACATGGTGATCTATTGTTTTATTATACTCTGATATATATGTACTTGTTTAGATTGTTAATTATAGTACCAACAGGTTTTCGTATTAATATATTTTTCTCAATATTTTTTGTTATAGGATTAGTCTACATAATTTCGAAAAGACGGCCATTGTTAAGACTGGGAATCTTTGGCCTTTTAATCATAACAATTTCAAAAAATCTTTGGGACTCGTATCAGTTCATTCCATATACAAACAGTATTTATTATATAGTGACCCAATCACATCTCCCGCGATCACAGAGAGAGGACTTAAATAAGATCTATTATTTTCAGAGAACGGGAAAACAAGTAGAAGAAAGAAAGTTTGAAATTAGAAATTAGAAATATGAAAGTATTGATTGTTATTTTGATTTTTTTTACATCCTTTAGTGTGAAAGGACAGGAGATCAGTTTATATGATCTTAATAAGGTTTTAAAAGATGGGAAATATGGAGATGTCATTACCATTAAAAATGGAAATTATTCTAATGTTAATATCTCTATAGCAGGTATTAACAATGTTAAAATAAAGCCTCGTAAAAATGGAGCTGTGGTGATAAGTGGGACTTCATCAATTAATATTTTCAATTCTAAAAGTGTGACTTTGGAAGGTTTCTCTTTTAATCAAAATAAGGTACAGGAACTTTTAACAATACAAAACTCTCCATCATGTACTGTAAATAACAATTATTTTTATTCTAATGGATCCCAAAGGTATGGTTCGGTTATAATTTTTAAAGGGCAATCTAGCAATGGTAAAGTTACCTTCAATACTTTTGACGGGAATAAGGCTATAGGTGTCGCTGTTTTGGAGGGCAGTAGCAATATATTAATTAAAAATAACAAGTTTTTAAATGTTGCAAATGTCAAAACCGTTTATCCCAAATCGGATGGTAATGGCATGGAATGTGTTCAAATTGGGAGAAAAGGCAACTGGGATTCCGAAGTTACAATAGAAAATAATTATTTCAAAAATATCATTGGTGATCGATCAGAAATTATAAGTATAAAAAGTGACAGAGTAAAGGTTATCAGAAATAATTTTTTTGACTGCAGTGGTGGCGTAACATTAAGAATGAGTAACTCTTCGATTATTAACCAGAATTATTTTAGTAATGTAAGTAATAGTATCCGTATACACGGATCAAATCATATTATAGAAGGGAATACCATATTGGGCGCAATTATTGGAATACAGCTGCCAGCCGGGGACAACTTAAAAAATACAAAAAATTTTTACAAAAGTGCATACAATGTTTCTATTAAACGAAATGTAGTTGTGAAAACTAAAACACCTATATTGTTGGGAAACAGTAGTTTCGGACGTAGTGACTTGCCAACCCAGATAGATTTTCAAGAGAACTCATTCGATAGAAAAAACTGGTATGCTGAAAATGGTAAGGCAAAAGCATTTGTCTCGGGATCAAATAAAGTTAATGTAGATAGTGTATCATTAATGAATAATTTCTCAAGTGGCGTTGATTGGTAATAAAAAATGAGTACTTGTATACTACAGTATTTAAACAATTCCAGAATTAATGAATCTTATATTATTTTAAATAGTAATTTTCCCTAAAATAATTTACCATTCAAAAATCGATAACCTTGATCAATTTTGGTCAGTTTTTACAAATTTATGTTGAATTTTAATGAGAAAAATTAAGTTAGTAGTCCTTTATCAAGTGATAATGCATTATCGCGCTCCATTGTATCAAAAGTTAGAAGACGATGAAAGATTCGATTTTTTGCTTTATTATGGCAAAGGGAGAGCTGGTACTAAATTGGTAAATACAAATTTGTCGGAATACTCTTTTGCAAGAAAAATTATAAAAGAATTTAGATTGTCTATTGGGAAAAATAGCTTTGCCATCTGGCCTTCATTGATTTTTAAATTGATTAAGCTTAAACCCGATGTAATTTTTTCAGAAGGTTCTTCTTCTATATTTAATTCTTCAATAGCATTTATTTATGCTAAGTTGTTTAAAAAGAAATTCATTTGGTGGAGTTTAGGGCAATTAGAAAATAAAAACTATAGAGGTTTTAGGAAGTTTATAAATAAATGGGAACTTTTTATTGAAAAGCATAGCGATGCAATTTTTACTTATAGTACTCAAGGATGCAATTATTTTCTGAGTCGGGGTATTGATCGAGATAAAATTTTTATTGGTGTTAATGTGTTGGATACAAGCAAAAAACTGAAAGAAGTTCAAAAGTATAAAGATACGAAAGTAATAGATAAAAAGAATTTCTTTCATATAGTATTTATCGGAACTATTACTGCTGAGAAAAACTTGGAATTAGTTATTGATGTGATTAATGAGCTAAATTTATTAGGAGATAGATTTAGGCTTCATATAATTGGAAGTGGAGTTCATGAGGTAGGCTTGCATCAATATATTGAATCCCAAAATATAAATAAGGATTTTTATATCTTTCATGGGAGGATAAATGAAGGGGCTAGTAGAATTTTAAAAGATTGCGATTTAATGGTCCTTCCAGGTTTAGGAGGACTTGCTATATGTGATGGTATGATAAATTCACTACCAATTATAACAGGGAAAGCTGATGGGACTGAATTAGATTTAGTAGATCAATCTAACGGTTATGTAATTCAGAATTTGAATAAAGATATTTTAAAAGATAAAATTATGTATCTATTTAATAATCCTATCGAGAGAAGTTCTATGGCGAATTCATCATTTAAAAAAATAACAGAAGTTTTTACTTTTGATAAATATTATGATAAGTTTGTAGAAAGTGTTTTGTATTCATTAAAAAAATAAATAATGTCTTTATCTGTTAAGCTTTATCGTATTGGGAATTTCTTTCATAGAAAAGGGTTTAAGAAGATTGGCCTTGTAATTTCAGGGTTAAATCGAATTATTTTCTCGACATGGATACCTTCCTCGGCTAGTATTGGTAGTAATTTCAAAGTTGGTTATTTGGGATTAGGTGTTGTTATACATCATAATTCCATTATTGGAAATAATGTTACTATTGCCCAGAATGTTACTATTGGAAGAAATTTTGGAGATACAGAAGTTCCTAAGATTGGTAATGACGTATATGTTGGTACAGGTTCAGTAATTTTTGGAGAAATAACTATTGGAAATAATGTCATTGTTGGATCAAATACTGTGGTAAATAAAGATATTCCCGATAATTGCACGGTGGTTGGAAATCCATTTAGAATAATAGCTCAAAATAGACTTTATAAATATTATGAGATTGACAAAATTAAAGCGATTCGCTAATACTTTAAGGCATCTAAAAATTGAGCAGTTGTATTGGCAGTTTAATAATAGATTGAGGTTAAATAAGGCTATTAGTGAACAACAAGAGATATTTCAAATTGATGAAACTATATTTTTCACATATATTAGAACTTTTAGAAAAAGCTATTTTGGTGAAGGGCACTTTAGATTTTTAAATTTAGAAAAGCAATTTGGAAAAAACATTAACTGGAATTTTTTGGATTTTGGAAAATTGTGGTGTTATAATTTAGAGTATTTTGATTATTTATCCGAACAAGATCCGATTAATGAACAAAAATTTTGGCTATTAAATTCTTTTTACAAATATAGTTTAGAAAATAAGAGAACTTTAGAACCTTACCCTGTATCTCTCAGAGCTATAAATATAATTAGGTTTTTTAGATTGACAAAAACTGAAGATCATAAAGTTCTCAATAGTCTTTATCAAGAATTAAGTTTTTTGAATAAAAATTTGGAATATCATATATTGGGGAATCATCTTTTAGAAAATGCATTTGCTTTATGTTTGGGAGGTGCATTTTTTAAAAATGCATCGTGGCATGATAAAGCTTTAAAGATACTAAAAAAGGAGCTAAACGAGCAAACTTTAGAGGATGGAGCCCATTTTGAACTTAGTCCAATGTATCACAATATTATTCTTTTTAGAGTACTAGAATTAATAGATTGGTATAGCAAATATAATAGTCAGAAGCAAGAATTTCTTTCTTTTTGCAGAGAGATCGCTTCTAGAATGTGTGCTTGGGCTAAAAATATTCAGTTTTCTAATGGTGATTTTCCTTTATTTAATGATGCTGCGAAAGGCATTTCGTTTGATACTTGGTCTTTAATTGAATATGCAAATAAACTTGGAATAGAGCCGAAAAATATAAATTTGGGACAATCAGGCTATAGAAGTTTTGCTAACCAAAATTATGAAATCAAAATTGATTTAGCTCAAATTGGAGCCTCTTATCAGCCAGGCCACGTTCATGCAGATGCTTTGAGCTTCATTCTTTATAGCCAAGGAAAGCCTTTATTTGTAGAACAAGGAACATCTACTTATCAAATAGGAGAAAGAAGAAATTTAGAACGATCGACTGAAGCTCACAATACCGTAACCGTAAATAATAGAAATCAATCGGACGTTTGGGGTGGTTTTCGCGTTGGTGATAGGGCGAAGACTACAATCCACCATGACGAAACAACCAAATACATAGCCAGCCATGATGGCTATAAAACTTGGGGAACTATACATAAGCGAACTTTTATATTTGAAGAATTTTGCGTCCAAATTTACGATTCTTTAAATAACAAAGATGACGCAAAAGGGTATATCCATTTGCATCCAGATAGGAACCTTGTGAAAGTTACTGATAATGAGTACATCATAGATGACTTTATAACACTTGTCTTTGAATCGGCAACGGTCATCATTGTTGAAGATTATGAATATGCTGAATCATATAATGAATATCAGCCAGCTAAAAGACTTGTAATTTCTTTTGAAAAAGAAATGTCTACTAAAATTTTCTTTAAAAAATCATAATGAAAAAGATATTATATCTAACTTTTTACTTTGAACCCGATTTGTGTGCAGGTTCGTTTCGGAACAGCCCTTTGTTAAAAGAGTTGGCTGCGCAGGCGCAAGGGAAAGCGACGATAGATGTGATTACTACGTTGCCTAATCGTTACGGATCATTTGAAGCACAAGCCCCAGAGTTTGAAAGTAGAGATAATTATACAGTCACACGTGTCGCTATCCCTAAACATCAAAGTGGTATGAAGGATCAGATACTGTCATTTAAGGCTTATTATCAACACGTGAAAAAACTAGTAAAAGGGAAACAGTATGATTTGGTAATAGCTTCTTCGTCGCGTCTATTTACCGCATACCTAGGCTATACTATAGCAAAGCGAATCAAAGCTCCATTATATCTGGATATTCGTGATATTTTCTACGACACATTACAAGATGTGCTACAAAGCGGATTAGTGAAAGGCTTTGCATTACCTGTTATCAAACAAATAGAAAAGCGGACCTTCGCTTATGCAGATCATATTAATTTGATATCGGCAGGTTTCAAATCGTATTTTAATTCTTATACTACAACAAATTTCACTTTTTACACAAATGGAATTGATGATATGTTCTTAGAAAATAAGGCCAATGAAAATGCTGTCGCCAATCACCCTAAAAAAATTTTATATGCTGGCAATTTAGGAGAAGGTCAGGGGCTTGATAAAATTGTTCCAGATGCAGCGAAGAAGCTAGGTGACGATTATGAATTTATTATTGTTGGAGACGGGGGGATTAAAAATAGACTGATAGAAAAAGTGCAGGCATACAACCTCAAAAATGTGAAGTTTCTCCCTCCTGTTAAAAGGGATGAACTTTTGAAAATGTACGAAGAGTGTGATTTTACCTTTGTGCATTTAAATGATTATGATGCATTTAAAAAGGTGCTGCCATCAAAGATCTTCGAGCTTGCTTGTTTTCCGCAGCCTATAATAGCTGGTGTAGGTGGCTATGCAAATAGCTTCATCTCTGAAAATATAGAAAATAAAATTTTATTTAATCCCTGCGATGTAGATGATATGGTAAAACAGTTACAAAGCTACAGTTACCAGAGAATTAGAAGACAAAATTTCATAGATAAGTTTAAACGTACTTCAATTAATAAGGAAATGGCTTCCTCAATGTTAAAATATTTATGAGAATTATCATTACAGGCGCGTCAGGTTTTGTAGGTAAAAATCTCGCTGTTTATTTGGAAAAGCAAGGTTGTATAGTGGATAGTTTGTCCTTGAAAGATCCATTATGGGAAAATAAAATTGATTCGAGTGCTACCGCTATTGTCCATTTGGCAGGCAAGGCACACGATACCTCTAATACGTCCGCTCCTGAGGAATATTTTAAAGTTAATAGAGATTTAACAATTTCTTTGTTCAAAAAATTTATCGACTCTGAGATTAGGGATTTCTTCTATTTCAGCTCGGTGAAAGCTGTAGCGGATGCTGTAGTTGGGAAATTGACTGAAGACGTAAGCGCTAACCCGCTAACCCCGTATGGTAAATCAAAATTAGAGGCTGAACAGTATTTATTAGGTCAGGACTTACCTAAGGGAAAACGCTTGTTTATTATTCGTCCGTGTATGATTCATGGGCCAGGTAATAAAGGCAATCTTAATTTGTTGTATAAAGTTGTTGAAAAAGGGGTTCCTTGGCCATTGGCGTCTTTTAAAAATCAACGCTCATTTTTGAGTATAGATAATTTAAACTTCTTTATCGAGCAATTTTTGGTAAAAGAGGATGTTTGCTCCGGAATTTATAATTTCGCAGACAACGAATCCTTATCTACAAATGAACTGGTTGCGTTGATATCTAACGTATTAAATAAGAAACCAAAGTTATGGCACATACCAGAAACTTTTATTCGGGGAATTGTTAAAGTCGGAGATATAATACCTTTACCTTTAAATTCTGAACGTTTGAAAAAACTGACGGAATCTTACATTGTATCTAACGAAAAAATAAAGAGTGCCTTAAAAATCGATATATTACCGGTCACCGCAAAAGAGGGGTTGACTAAAACGATCCAATCTTTTAAAAAGTAGATTTATATTATAAAAAGATCAAATGACATACATTTTTATATTCATCCTATTATTTGTTTTAGAATTGCTTTATTTCCGTATAGCAGATCGTTTCAACATCATTGATAAACCTAATGAGCGCTCCTCGCATACGGCCATCACATTGCGGGGGGGGGGGGTAATATTCTATCTTGCTGCTTTGATCTTTTTTATAGAGTCGGGATTTCAGTATCCTTGGTTCTTCTTAGGTCTTACTATGATGTCTATCGTTTCTTTTTTAGATGATATTTTTACATTGTCTAATAAAATACGTTTATTTATCCATTTTGTATCTGTATTATTGATGGCATACCAATTAGAGGTTTTTACGATGCCTTGGTATTATATATTGATTTTATTTGTAGTTGTGGTAGGGGTGATTAATGCTTATAATTTCATGGATGGGATCAATGGGATCACGGCCTGTTATAGTCTAGCAGTGGGAGCTTTATTGATGATCGTTAACCATAAAATGTCATTTATTGCACAGGACCTACTGACTTATACGATGTTGGGAGTTTTGGTATTTACATTTTTTAATTTTAGAAAGCGGGCAAAATGCTTTGCTGGTGATGTAGGGTCTGTGGCAATTGCTTTTGTGTTACTTTTTGCGTTAGGTGCCTTAATTTTAAAAACAAGTAATTTGATATATTTTCTTTTTCTAACTGTATATGGTATTGATGCGGTCTGGACGATTATCCGCCGTTTGTATCTGAAGGAAAATATTTTCGAGGCACATCGTTCTCATCTTTATCAATTTTTAGGTAATGAAGCGGGCATGAATAAATTGTTGATTTCGTTTTTGTACGGCATAATTCAATTAATTATTGGTTTGGGCGTTATAAAGTTCGCGTCATATAATATAAAGACACAATGGATTTTTGCTTTAGTACTATTATCAGTACTGAGCATTATGTATCTAGTACTTAAAACTTGGGTTATTAAAACATTTGTAAATAGAATCAAATGATGGAAACAATAAAAGGAGGAATTGCTGAGGATCATCGGGGACAGATTAGATTCGTTAACGATTTCGATATGACGCTGGTCAAGCGTTTTTACGTTATTAAGAACACTGATACGACATTAATCCGTGGTTGGAGAGCACATCGAATAGAGCAGCGATGGTTTTATGTGTTGTCAGGTTGCTTTAATTTTCATATAGTAAAGATAGACAATTGGGAAAGTCCTTCTCCCGATTGCCCCATAGAAAACCGCATTTTAAGTTCAACAGATCAACAAGTACTACATGTCCCTTCTGGGTATGGAACTGCTTTTCAAGCAGTACATCCCGAAAGTGAACTTTTGGTATTTGCAGATTATCAAATTGATAATGCGCAACACGATGATTATGTTTGGCCTATTGATTATTTTATCAATCAAACAGTACAATTCTAGAAATGAGATTTAAGAAATTTATACGAGCAATCTGCCCAAAAAAAATTAAATAAAGAACTTTGGGCATAAAAATTGCTAAATTGCCGGAAGATTTTAAATAGAACGTTTATCTTTTCTTATTCATTGATTGATTTTTATACGTTTAATAACTTACAGAAGTTTATGAAATTATTTTTAACGAATTGTTTGAGCATTGGTATAATAACTATATATCTAATGTTCTTGTCTTCTTGCGGTTCAAGAAGGAATATGGTTTATTTACAAAGTGATTCTACTTTAATTGATTCTAGATATCAACAATATATTCCGAAAATACAAGCTCAAGACATTTTGACAATTGCTGTAACCGCAGCGGATCCTAAAGCTGTTGCGGCATTTAATCCTGTAAGTAATGTTTCTCCCACAAATATGACACAGCAGGTAGATTTGGCTTTAAGACCTACATATACTGTAGACAATAATGGAGATATCACCTTACCTATATTAGGAAAAATTCATGTTGCTGGCCTTTCTCGCATAGAGGCAATTGAGAAAATTCGTTTAGAGCTAACTACTTATATTAAAGACCCCGGAGTTAATATAAATTTTAATAATTTTAGGGTGTCAGTGTTAGGGGAAGTTGCAAGACCTGGATCTTTTATAATGCCGACCGAACGAGTTACTTTATTAGAAGCTCTAGGGATGGCAGGCGATATGACTATCCGAGGTGTACGTAATAATGTATTACTTATTAGAGAAATAGATGGACAAAAGACGATGCATCGGCTTGATATGACGAAACAAGAAACATTAAATTCTCCATATTATTATTTGGCGCAAAATGACGTGATATACGTTGAACCTAATAAAGCACAAATAAATAACTCTAAACTAGGTGCAAATTCAAACATCATTATATCAGTAGCAAGTCTATTAATCACCGTAATTTCGGTTCTCACTCGTTAACAATAGCAATGGAACAACCAATACAAATAAAGGAAAATCAAGAAGAGGAAATCAATTTGCGCCAGATTTTTGAACAGTATGCTTATTATTGGAAATGGTTTTTATTATCCATTTTTTTAATAGTAAGCATAGCTGTAGTGTATCTGCGATATGCTCAAAAAAGCTATAATACAACAGCTAAAATCCTTTTGAAAGATGAGAAGAGTGCATCAGCAGGAGAATTAGCGGGTATTGCAGAGTTAAGCAATTCTATAGGGTTAGGGGGCAGCCGGTCTGCATTTGTGACTGATCAAATACAGGTTCTCTTATCTCGTCGCTTGATGAGGAAAGTGGTTGACAGCCATCATCTTAATATAATTTATTCTATAAAAGGAAATATACGTTTAACAGAGGTTCTCGAAAAGAGTATGCCATTTTTGATTGAACCTTTGGGTGATCAGGATACTATGAATTTTGGTCTTGATGTTAAATTTTTAAATGACAATCAACTTCACATCACTGATCTTGCAAATAATAAAAAAGTGGAGGTTGCTTTTAATAAAGCTGTAAAAATTGGAAAAAACACTGTAGTTTTTAAAAGAAATGCGGAAAATCTAATTGATAAAAGTATTAATTATCGAATTTCTGTAATTCCTAAAGACTGGGCTATAGATGCGAATTTGTCGTCTATAAATATAACACCAAGTAAAGAATTGCAGTCTTACATTGTTAATTTTGCAATGGTTTCGACTTTAGGAAAAAAAGCAGAGCTTGTTTTAAATAGTTTGATAGAGGTCTATAATAGAGATTTAACTGAAGATAAGATGCGTACAACACGTGCTACGTCGGATTTTATCAACAAGCGATTAATGTTAATTTCCAAGGATTTATCTGGAGCTGATGAAGAGGCAGCTGATTTTAAGTCGTCAAATTCGATGGTGGATATGGCCGCTGAAGCTTCAGCTTTTCTAAGCACAGCAACGGATAATGATAAAAAGGTTTTAGAATATCGGATGCAGTTACAGTTAGTTGACTATATGAATGATCATCTTAAAAATCAGTCTGTAGGTAAACTTCTTCCTTCAAACATAGGATTGCAAGATGCGTCGATTAGTGCTTCCATAGCAGATTATAATAAATTGGTGTTAGAACGCGATGATTTGCTTAAATCTGCTTCTGAGAAAAACCCATCCGTAATAGCCTTGAATGAAAGCATCATTGAAAGCGATAAAAACATACGTCAATCCCTTTTAAATTATAAAAAAGTAACTCAGTTATCTTTGAATAGTCTTTTGCAGAAATCGAATGAAATTCGTGGAAGAATAAACGCGATTCCTAATCAAGAGCAAGGTTTTAAAAAGATTTCTCGCCAACAGCAGATAGTAGAATCATTATATCTACTTTTATTGCAAAAGCGGGAAGAGAGTGAGGTTAAAGCAGCTGCAACACCTGACAACCTAAAAATTATTGATGCTGCTTACGGTAGTGGTATTCCTGTTTCGCCTAGTAAAATGATGATTTTGTTAGGAGCTTTAATGGTTGGAGTGCTACTTCCTCTTGTCATTCTTTATCTTAAATTTCTTTTGGATAACAAAATTCATTCACGTAAGGATATTGAAGACATTGTTAAAATACCTGTACTTGGTGAAATTCCAACTGCTGAAGATACAATTGTGCATTTAAATGACCGTTCATCACTCGCTGAAGCATTTCGGATTTTGCGGACCAACATGAGTTTTATGTTCGGTGCCGATAATAAGGAGGCTTCTAAGGTGGTTTTTGTAACCTCTACAATTTCTGGGGAAGGGAAATCTTTCGTTACCACCAATCTGGCGCAAATCTTATCCATGTCGGGTAAAAAAGTGGTTTTGATCGGTGCCGATATTCGGAGCCCAAAAGTATTGGATTATCTTGGTCTTTCACATTTACAGCATACTAATGTTGGTATTACCCAGTTCTTGATTAATCCGGATATGGATGTCGATAATATCATCATTAAAAAGCCAGGAAATTATGATTTCGATGTGGTTTATTCAGGTTATATAGCTCCTAATCCAGCAGAATTATTAATGAATGGACACTTTGATGATGTGATCAAGTATGCGCGTGAACATTATGATTATGTACTGGTGGATACAGCACCAGTAAGTTTAGTAACTGATACACTATTAATTGCTCATAATGCAGATCTTACATTGTATGTGTCTCGTGTCAATTATCTAGACAAGCGTTTACTTCAAGTGCCACGTGAATTGTATATCGATGGAAAATTGAAGAATCTTGCGTCTGTAGTAAATGATGTTGACTTTGCCCGTGGTTATGGCTATGGTTATGGTTATGGCTACGGTTATGGCGACAAAGGCTCTAAGAAAACCGGCCTTGCAAAAGTTTGGCAGGGTTTAAAAGATCGTTTAAATATAAAATAAAGGTCTGTGTAAACTATTTTTGGCCTTATTGTTGTTCAATCCCAAGTCGTAGAAAACGACTTGGGATTTTTTATATACTGCTATTATATGACTAAGCCGTTCTTTTAATTATTTAAATACATTCAACCAAATGAAAAAACTTTTATTATTTAGTTTTATTGCTTCATGTTGCCTCATATGTAGTTCTGTTTCTGCGCAGTTCTCCAGACCAGTTAGTATTGGTGCAGGAGCTGGAGGAACCATTAATCTTACAGACATGGGAAATGTAGAGTCAAAGTTTGCATTCTATGGGGAGTTTGACTATCTGATCACACCTTTTATCTCTGTCGGATTACATGGTGAAAAGGGAACATTAGCGGGGAATGGTTATGAGAGCGAGTTTAAGAATCGGTATTTCGCCGGAAATATTAATGGAAAGGTCCGTGTGGGGCAATTTTTGGACGGAGCTGAAAATTATAGCTACTATACTTTAAAAGCTAATACCCTATCTCGTATCTTGTCGAATATCTATGTTGGTGCTGGGGCGGGGTTGGTTAAAAACCGAATTGCCAAAAATATTTCTCCGCTCTATGCCAATTATTTGGAATCGGTAGGCGGAGAGATCAGCAAAGATGCAGGTGAAATTCATTTTGTGGTTCCTTTAAATGTTGGCGTCGACATTCCTTTCGGCCGTACGCTCTACGGACCGCAATGGGCAATCAATGTAAATTATCAGCATACATTGACGTTTAACGATAACCTAGATGGCGTTATAAATAGTAAGAATGACCAATATGGCTTTGTTTCTCTAGGAGTGAAATATGCATTATTCAATCGTAAATAAGCCAGTTTAAATCTAAATCACATAATAATGAACATACTAAAAAGTTATAAAGGGAATCGTTTTTTCGCGCTTTTTTCTTTAGCTATCTTAATAGGTTTCACAGCGTGCAAATCGAATACGGCGATGTACAAAGCGCCAAAAGTAAATGCTTTTAAAGGCGGAAAGTTACCGCCCCCTCCTGGAATGGTGTATATTCCCTCGGGAACCATTTTGTTCAAAGGATCATTGGATAGCGGAAACGTCGGGAAAAATGTGAGTGTGAGTGCATTTTTTATTGACGAAGCGGAAGTAACCAATAAACAATACCGTGAATTTGTTAACTGGGTGGCAGACTCGGTTGCTGTAACGGATTATCTAAATGATGACCAATATTTTTTGGATGTCGCAGGCGAACAGGTGGGACAAAAGCGGATCAATTGGGCAAAAGTAAAAAAGATATCGCCAATTTGGAAAAGTAACGATCCTGCTATCCAGGAGCGTATTGCCCCTATGCTTGAAATGCAGGGGAATAGACGAGCACTCAATCCGGAAATGATCAGATATCGTTTCTCTTACCTTCAATCGAAAGGGAATGTAAAAAAGAAATATGTAACGGATACTGTGGCAGTAATGCCGGTTGAAGATATTTGGACTAAAGATTTTCCGAATGCGCAACTTGCATCGCTAGATGCGAATTACTTTACCCACCCTTCGTTTGATTATTATCCGGTAGTGGGGGTTACTTGGAGACAGGCGCGTGCATTTACCGACTGGCGTGCAAATGAAATGGCCGCTACGGTATTGAAAAATTCTTATCTCAATGGGTATCAGCTAAGCTTAAGCCTGCCAACCGAAGCGCAATGGCAATATGCGGCATCGGGTAAATTGGATCCACAAGATACTATTGCGGGATCGCGCATGACCATTGATGGAACAGAAGGTAAAAAGAAACTGGCTGTCAATTTTAAACAGGGTGAAGGGACATATTCCCGTGATGGTGCTACGTTTACGCTTCCAGTGAAGTCGTATATGCCAAATGCTTTTGGTGTCTATAATATGGCTGGTAACGTGTCTGAATGGACGCTAGATGCTTACAGCCCCTCAGCAGTTGTTTTTGTGAATGACTTAAACCCAGCGCTACTCTACGACGCTGATGAAAAGGATGGCGATGCGTTGAAACGTAAAGTGGTGCGCGGCGGATCTTGGAAAGATAACGGGGAGCAGTTAAATAGTGAAACCAGAAACTACTCAGTAGATTATGAACCACATTCTTATATTGGATTCCGTTGTGTAATGTCGGCATTTGAAATGCCAACCGTACAAAGTAAAACGCGCAAATATTAATTCGCTGTGGCATACTATAAAAATCGATAACGATGAAAAAAGAAATAATTTTGATAGCGGCGATGGCTTTTGGAGTTGGGTCATTGTTTGCACAACAAGAAACCACAATAGATACTGTACCTGCACAGCAGCGGATGTTGCAAACGGGGGCCTCAACGCCTATCCCTGCAGGAGAGGTGATCCAGGATACTATTCCACTAACGGATGGCTTTTATCAGGCCAATAGTATGGAGGATGCTGTACCTTTTGCTTATCCCGAGGTGAATAAAAAGAATATTCGCTTTTACAAACGAGTGTGGCGCGATATTGATCTCAAGGATGAAAAAAATAATCTATTGGCAGTGCCGGGCAATTCATTGATTGAAGTGATCATGAAAGCCATTGAAAAGGGAAAACTATCACTCTATAGTCCGGATGATGATTCGTTTAAAGGGCGATTAAGCGCTCAAGAGGGCATGGCTCGATTTGCAGATAGCGTGCTGGTTCCAATCTTTGATGGCGAGGGTAATCAGATCGATTCGAAAATGGCGCTGAATGAATTTGATCCGGCGCGCGTAACCAAATTTAGAATAAAGGAAGATATTTTCTTTGATAAACAACGCAGCCGTTTGGAGACACGCATCATTGGCGTGGCGCCCTTAATGAATATCACCACTTCAGCAGAATTAGCAGAATCTGTGGGGGCAACGCCGGCATTCTGGTTATATTTTCCGCAATTGCGTTATAGCTTGATACAGGTCGATATTTCTGATCCAGATAAGGGGCTGTATGATATGACCATGGACGATTTCTTTGTACAGAACAAGTTTGCAAGTACAATCGTTAGGGAATCTTCGCCTGGTATGTTGCAAAATCTGAAAGATACCGAAAATGGGGGCCAACAACTGGACGGTAAAAAAGTGGAGGAAAAGCTAGATGCCTATAAAAAGAGACTATGGAGCAATCCTAAGGGCGTCAAGGCAGAAGAGCTTGAGGGAAATAAGTCTGAAGTAGAGACAAAGGAAGAGAAATTATAATAAATATGATAAAGTAATAGCGGTGCCTCTCTTTAGAAAAGATGAGGCATCACTATTTTAGGGTCCTATAGGGTTCTTTTTAATCAATTCTTCATAGTTTGTTAATGGGAAAGGATAAATAATGGCATATGTTTTGTTATTTTATGCTTCTATTTTCCTATAAATTCTCGAACGCAAAATATGAAATTAGTCCTTCATCATAAGAAGGGAAATATCTTTTAAGGCATATTGAAAACAACAAACAAACAGATAAGATCAAATAGTCATGTTAAGAAATGAAATGTATTCGCAAAAACCCATTCTAGTCATCTTGGCTGCGGGAATGGCAAGCCGCTATGGTTCTGCAAAACAAGTAGAGTGCTTCGGTCCCTTTGGTGAAAAAATTATCGATTATTCAATTTATGATGCAATAAAGGCTGGCTTTGGGAAAGTCGTTTTTGTGATTCGGGAGGAGTTTTTAGAGGTGATGAAAAGTAATGTCGGGGATAAGCTGCCGGATTCCATCGAAGTTGCATACGCTTATCAGGATTTTGACTTGAAAAAATATGGTGTAGATCGAATCGTAGAACGTCAAAAGCCTTGGGGAACAGGTCATGCCGTAATGAGTACCGAGCAAGAAGTGGATAGACCGTTCTGCGTGATCAACGCTGATGATTTTTATGGCTATGATGCCTTTCAGAAAATGGCTACTTTTTTACAGCATCAAGCCAATGATACAGAGATGGCATTAGTTGGATTTGAGGTTGGAAATACCCTCTCAGACTTTGGGTATGTCTCTCGCGGTGTATGCGAAGTAAATGCTACGAATCATTTACAAAGTGTTACGGAAAGAACGAACATTTATCGAAAAGATGTGGCTATTGTCTACGCACAAGAGGAGAAAGAAACTGTGTTACCGGACAACACACGGGTGTCGATGAATTTTTGGGGATTTACGCCCAAAATATTTGAGGTTGCACGTGCCTTATTTCCTGACTTTGTGGAGCAAAATCATGAGAACCCCAAAGCGGAATTCTTTATTCCCGATTTGCCAGATTATATGGTGAAGCAAGGTATCGCGAACTTCTCTGTTCTTCCAACCGATGCAAAATGGTTTGGTGTGACGTATAAGGAAGATAAGGATCAGGTACAACAAAGTATCCATCAATTAATTGAGCGCGGTGATTATCCGCAACGCTTATGGCCGGAGAAGAAGGTTGTCGATGAAAGTATTTATTTAGACTTTTAATACAAAGTTTATGGCGTCTCTATTTCAACATAGTAATAGAGGCGCATTTTCAGTCACTATCTTTTCCTAAAAACTTTGAATAGGTATATACTATTGGAAGAGCAATAGTTTCCTTCGGAGCATACCTGACATAACGTTTAAAGTTTCGCCATAAGCGTTTAGCTGAATCTGGACGATGAAACAGCAATGATTGTTCTGAATTTTTGAATCTTTCATCATCGAAACCAAAATTACCTGAATACCAAACTTCATTTATCATCCAATCTATATTTGTATCACGAGGATATTCAAAAGGAAGAGAAGTTTGTGGTAGACCTATATAATCAACTAGCAATTTATGAAGAAGATGTATCCATTTAAGAATGCCAGTTGTTTTATAAATTTGATACAATTTTTTCTTATCAATTTTAGATGATACTCTGTGGTATAGTTGTGCTGAATCACAAAATTGGCGAAATCCAATTCCATAAGTAATTGAATGCTTCAAGATATGTACATTAATTTGCAGAAGCTGTAATTCATATGCCAATAACGTTATTTTAAAATCGTTTATATTGATTAGTTTGTGCTGATTTTTATACTCTATTAGTAACTTGTTTAAATACTTTTTTATAAAAGGATTTAGAAAATCAAATGTCCTCTTGTGATGTTCGATGTGTATATCTTTATAATCATAGTCTAAACTAAATCCTCCAGTATCTCGAAATTTGATTTTTTTTTCCTTCAAAAAAGACCTTGCTTTGCTATAATCATCATCTTCGAAACACCAATCAATATCACCACTTATCCGATGATTAGGCATTCGATAATAAGAGGCTACACCTTGGCCTTTTTGTAATATGGGTCGGATACCATTTTGCGTAAACAATGTAAACTGTTCGGCAATCACTGCATTCATCTTCACATTGTGACGTTCGATCTGATCCACACGGACAGCCCATTTTAAACGTATAGCAATTGGTGGTAATTGATCTTCATGTAAAATTGCAAAACTATCATAAATAATTCCTTCAACGGTGTGATTACTCGCATATTTTAGGATACTTTTCCAATCGTCATCCGACAAAGGTTGGGTGAGAGAAAGCTTCCCTTCCCCCCAAAGGCCGATCCGTAATAACTGAAAAAAAATATCCCTTAATTGATTGTTCATTTGGTTTTGGAAATATACGTACTATCAAATGTAATAATTTATATTGTTTATTTAACGATTTAACGGCACTAAAATTGATATGAATAATATAGTTGACAAGCTATTTATTATCTTCCAGATTGATGTAATCTTTTTATTAAACATCCCTTTATTTTGGTATATTTGGGCGGCCTTAAACTTGGAAAGGAAAATTTTAATAGATTTTGAATGAGTAATTTATGGAGGGAGGGCTTGTCCGTTAACAAGCCGCGTTGGGTCATTCTTTTAATAGATATGATCATAGTAGTTGTATCCTTTCTTGCCAGCTATGTGCTCATCTTCAAACATAGGGGCGGCATTGAGCCAAATGCGTTGCGCATACAACTTATTTTGGTCTCTACAATATATCTCTTCTGTTTCCTTATAATGGGAACATTCAAGGGCGTTATACATAAAACTGGCCTCCGTGAATTGCAACGTATGGTATTTGCGATTGGACTGGGCTATTTTTCTTCGGTCCTTATATGTAAAGTATTGGAGTGGATACAGCCCTCGTTCTTACATGCCGCTTTTCCTTTTTCTGATACCCAGCTTCTTTTTCATGCACTAATCGCAGGGTTTGGAATGACGTTTAGCCGAGTGTTTTACCGGGCCTTGTATCATGAACTGATGTGGGGAGGTAAAGACAATCGCATTCCCGTGATTCTATTTGGCGCCGGAAATATGGGAAATACCACTTTTCATTTTATACATACAACATCACGTACTAAATACCGCATTGTGGCCATTATGGACGACAATCCGCATCGTATTGGCAACCGTATCCAAGGATTTAGAATCCACGATATTAATAAATTGAATAAGGAGTTTGTCAATCGGCATGGAAATGCAGCTGAGCTTATTGTTGCGATAGACAATAGAGCGCCTGAAAGATTAAATAAGGTATTTAAACTGGCTGAGCCGATTCCTTTGGTCGTTAAGATTATACCAGACACGGCCCGTCTGTTGGCTGGCGAAGTAGCAACCCGGCAGATCCGAAGCTTGCGCATCGAAGATCTTTTGGGCCGTAAAGCAATCGACCTTAATAATCCGGCTATTGCCTCCGAGATGAAAGACCAAATAGTACTGGTTACCGGTGGTGCTGGATCGATAGGAAGCGAATTGGTGCGTCAGCTTATACATACTGACCTAAAGCAGCTCATCGTATTGGATCAGGCTGAATCTTCGCTCTATGATATTCAGCAGGAGCTGAGCGCGTCGGCAAATTTTGATCGTTGCCTTTTTATGGTAGGCAATGTCCGGGATGCGCAATTTATGGAGACGCTGTTCGAGGTTTACAGACCGACTTATGTCTTTCATGCAGCGGCCTATAAGCATGTTCCTCTGATGGAGGCCAACCCTTATGAATCGATCTTAACGAATGTATGGGGCTCCTATAATGTAGCGCAGTTGGCGGATAAGTATGGCGTATCCAAATTTGTGATGGTGTCTACCGATAAGGCCGTAAATCCGACGAATGTAATGGGGGCCACAAAACGTGTAGCAGAGATTGCTATATCGACGGTCAACATGCACTCCAAAACTAATTTTATTGTCACCCGATTTGGCAATGTATTAGGTTCTAATGGCTCTGTAATTCCTCTTTTTGAAAAGCAGATGCTCAAAGGTGGGCCGCTGACCATTACTGATCCAAATATCACCCGCTATTTTATGACCATACCAGAAGCCTGCCAATTGGTACAGGAGGCAGCTGTAATGGGTAAAGGGGGCGAAATATTTGTCTTTGATATGGGGGAACCCGTTAAAATAATGGATCTTGCAAAACAGATGATTCGCTTAAAAGGCTACAACTATCCTGAAGACATCGATATTAAGATCGTCGGTCTACGCCCGGGTGAAAAGATTTTTGAGGAGCTGCTCGCGAACGGGGAGAATACCGAGAAAACCTATCACGAAAAGATCATGATTGCTAAGGTCAATACGCCAGATCTGACACTGCAAAAGGCAAGAATTGACCAATTGTGTGCACTCGCGAAAACCGCCGATCCAAATAGTGACAAAATGAAACTGGTGCAGCTGATCAAAGATATCGTACCGGAATATCGTTCTCAGAATTCTGTTTTTGAAACACTGGATAAATAGCCATTTCCGAAAAGGAGTGGCTTTAATGCGATAAATTTCAGCTATAACAGCGTATTGTGCTACTTGTGTTTAAACAGTATCTTTTTTGTATAGTTCCTCATAGAGTTGTATAATCTTCGTCTGAATTTGCATGATTTCTTCTTCACGTTGTCGTATTTTTTTTAAAATTTCAGCACACTCATCTCGTTCTTTTGCTTTACCTTTGTTACGTTGAGGCAATACATGTTGAGCTAATAACTGTACAGTTGTCACATTTAATACGCTTGCGATTTGGTTTAAACGAGAGAGCGTAATAGTGGTAACGCCTGTTTCGATCTTTGAAACAGCGGGATTAGATAAGTTCAATTTTTTGGCAAATTTTATTTGTTCCCAGCCTTTCTGTATCCGAAGTAATCTAATTGTCTTCCCTATGTTTTTCATGAAAAAAATAATTTATCGTTAAGTTATTAAGTTATAAAAATGGCTGTGACCTTGCACAGCTCAAAAAGCAATACCTCTGACGCTGAGGCAAAAAAAGAATTCAGATCTTAAAAACTGTAGTCAAATTTTATAAAATATAGATAGGCATCCATTTGTAGCCCGCTATTAGGTCAGGATTTTCATTCCAATCGAGATCGGGATGATAATATACGAAAGTCCTAAATAATACATGCTTATTACCAAATCCGTAATGATAGGGAACTTTGTGCGCCTTTAAAATGCCGTCAACAACGATGTATCTTAGAATGGATTTAATCCGTTCTGCTGTAATTTCGAAACTATATTCATTCGAAAAGTCGGCAGCCATTTGATAGATTGTCCGTGGTCTGAAGAAATAATCGGATGTTGTAGCGACAAATAAGACGAATTCCCTTTCTTTTTTATGCTGCTCTCGTTTCTTTTTATTAATACTATTTTTCCTTTCAACCTTTTTTTTCATATGTATAGGAACTGCGCGTTTTAAATTGGAAATAAATGCCCTAAAGTTGCTCACAGCCCTGTATAGCCACAACCTTTTTGAGTTTGACATAAATCGTGTGCATAGTTGCCACCAACCAGGTATCGTCGATAGGATACTCCGGATCGGAATCTGAATGAGCAAGTACGGTAATTTATAATCTAAGAATAATTTTAAAGATAGTTATAATAACTGATAGTTATTATATGCTTGATTATTTATTTTGTTAGCCAGCTACTCCTTTTTAATATAAATTTCCTTTTGAGACGGAAGGAAACTTAATTTAGGCATTATAATTAGCGCTTACTCAAGCCGAATCATTCTCCTTTTCGAGGTTTTCGATTTCTTCGATCAGCTCGCCTGCGGTCTCTTGCTTTAATACCCTCATGACATAGATCTCATTAACAAAATTGACGATAGCGACCAAGATCGGGGTAGCAAATAGTAAGCCTAAGGGGCCTGTGAGTGTGCCCATTAACAACTGAAAAAAGAGCACCATAGCAGGCGGTAAGGACAGCATTTTCTTCTGGACAAAGGGTGCGAATACGGCAGACTCTATAATTTGAACGCCAACAAAAATGGCGATAATATACAACGCCGTTGCGGGGCTATCCAGCAGACCGACCAATGCAGCGGGTATCAGTGCCAGTGTAGGACCTAAATTGGGAATGAAGGTCAACAGTCCTGCAATCAACGCCAAGATCAGCCACAGGTCAATACCTAAAATAAGCAACGAAATCGCGGTGAGCGTAAAAACAAAAAGCATATCCAACAGCTGTACTTTTAGCCATATCTTCAATTGCTCACCTACTTTATCTAATACCGTTTCTACGGTTTGCTTGTTTTTATCTGGAAAGAGGCTGAGGATGCCGATCATATACTCTCGAGGAGAGATCATAATGAATATGCCCAAGAATAAGAAAGCGTAAAGATCTCCAAAAAAACCAAAGGTGCCACTGAACACTTGGGGCAAATGCTGAATGACGGTATTCATCTGATCTTCGGCACTATCAATGTTGTCGATGAGATAAGAACCCCAGTTTGTATTGGCAAGGTAACGCTGTAAATTGTCAATCATTTCGGGCAATGTAGCAGCGAGTTCTTTATATTGTGTTACAGCAGTATTGCCAATAAAATAGGATATGCCACTACAGAATACAACCACCCAAACGATAGCGAGTAACAAGGATACCTTGGTATGGCAGCCTGTCCATTGCCTTATTTTGGCAGAGATGGCATGAAAAAGTATAGAAAATAGTATTCCACCAAATAGCAAGAGTAATAACGTGGTTGCTTTGACGAATAGAACGGTCATCATCAAAAAGAGTAAAACAACGATACAAACAGCTGCAGTTTTTTTGTAAATATAAGTCATAGGCAATTTGAGCATAAAAATGGATTTGTTTTCTACGAAATACGGATGATTGAATAAAGAGTGACATCCACAGAGAACATGCTACCGTTAGGATTTGTTTCAATAGATCGCAAAAGGTAGTGGTTTGCTAAATATATTAGTTTTTTTTATTGTTATTTGTTATCTTAGTATTGTTAACCAGTTAATAAAAAATTATGAGTCTAAGATCAAGGCGTGTCGACGACCCTCTGTGGAAATCTATCCTGGAGCAAACATTTTCGCATTTTTTACGATTTATTTTTCCGAATGCTGATGCCGTTTTTGATTTGAGCAAACCCTTCGATTATCTCGATAAAGAGTTTGAGCAATTATTCCCTCCGGAAAGTAATGGCAAGGGGGTCCGTTATGTAGACAAGCTTGTAAAAGTTTTCTTAAAGGATGGCAGCGAGCAGTTTGTACTGTGTCATGTAGAGATACAGAGCAATAAAGGCAGGGGCGATTTGGCCGAACGTATGTTCCGTTATTTTTATAGAATATGGGATCGTTACAAAGTTCCAATTACAGCTATTGCAATCTTGGCAGATGACAACAAAGGTTATCAGCCGGAGGTCTTTACCCAGGAGTTTATGGGAACATCATTGCGCTACGACTTTAACAGTTACAAGATCCTCCATCAGGAGGAGTCGGAATTAAGAGCCAATGAGAACCCATTTTCTGTCATAGTCCTAACCGCACTTATGGCCATATTAAACAAGAAAGTGACCGATGAGGGATTGAAAGAAATAAAGCATGATCTCTATGATGAAATGATGAAAAGGGACATGGATAAGGACACTCGCCAGGGGCTATATGATTATCATTGATTTAATTTTTTTTAATAGGAAATGATGCTGTTATGAGCTAAGCTCATAACGGTTTCTAACTTACTACGTAAGTTTTGATAATGAGGAAGTTTTGGGTATATTTCCTCAAAAGATTAGTTCTAAATGGCAGAGGAGAGATCGATAAATTGCTTTTTGTATGCAATTTATCTAAGTTTGAACAAGAGATAAAAACAAAAATAGGAAGGAGCGATACTATGGGCACTCAAGAATATTTATTAGATAAGGCTGAAAAAAAAGGCATTCAGAAAGGAATTCAGAAAGGTAAGATTGAAGGTAAGATTGAAGGTAAGATTGAAATGCTTAGAGAGCTAGGTTTTACTATTGCTGAAATATGCCAAAAACTTGGTCTTTCCAATGGTGAGGTTGAGAAATATTTCAAAGGAGCATAGAAACTGTATTGGTCTCCATCTTTCAGTTAGATCAGATGTAGGGCTTGAAAAAAGTAGATAACGTAGGCATAGAGAAAGGCAATATGTAACGAGATCTGGAAAGCATCATTGAGATGCTTTCCAGCTTTGAAATAATTTAAATTTTTCCGTTAAAACGGTAGAAATATCGCTATACAGCGTTTCATCAAATAAAATATCATTTAGAAACTGATCTGTGGCGCTAAAATTCTGCTCATAAATCTGTTCAAACACTTCAGCCTGATTTAAAATATCTAATACGATAGTGCGAATGTAAAGCGATACACGATTACCTTCAGGATCTTTTAGTATTCTATTTGTAGTAATATGATATAAAAAACTGGAGAGCTGATCAATAGCTACCAATTGATTTTTCCAAAGATGACTCTTGAGATGATGTTCAACAAAATCCAAAATAGTTTCTGCATCCCCTTTTAGTGGCAACTGATATACATCATCAGTAAGTCGTAGAAACCGGCTGTCAAACAACCATTTGATAATCGAAGTGTGTGCTCGTCTTAAAAAAGGAAAGTTCTCAAAATTATTTTTTCGATCATAGAAAACTCGGCTTACAATTTCTGATTCTTGACGTATCGATATCCAGCTATTATAGGATAGCTGGTTTTTTGAACTTTTAGTATAGTTCAAAACAAGGATTTTTTCTTCCTCTATGGATAATTTATAGCTCCAGGTGTCATCATTAATATGCACTGGTGGACCCATTAACATTTCTGTTTCTTCCCGAGATGCGCTCGGTGGAGGGAGTACATCCCAAAATTCTTCAGGTTTGGGATCAGGATGTTTATCAGAATGTTCTCTATGAGTGAAGATGATGCTGGATAAGTAAGCTTTAAATTTATAATTGTCGTTACGAGGGCTAATTGGGGGTTGATAATGATCATTAATAATATCGTAAGCAAACCAAAATGATATATTTAATGATTTACAAATAATGCTTTTTGTCCCCTGATTGCTAGTGATTGTTTTTGGCAACTTTCCTAAACCATGATGCTCAAAAAACTGTACCAAAGAGCTATCTGTTGAGGCTAGTCCAACTAATTTGATTAACTCGCTCTGTTTAAATCCACTCATAAATATGTTTATATTTTTAAATCAATCCATTATTTAAAATAAGAGCTTAATTATTTGCAGCGGATACACTCATCATATGGAGTGTGAAGACACGCAAGCTCTTTATCTGAGTAATACAATATTACAAAATGGCAAGTTTATCTGGGCTTGTTAATCTACAATTGGTAAGGTTGAATTTGTATTTGGTATATCCCAAGCGATTTTCTCGAGCATGCTAATAATATTGAGAATTTTGAAGGTTATACGTAAGCTGTTAAAACCATTTCCGAAACGGCGTGGCTTTAATGAATTCAAGCTTCTGTAATTTATATTGCACATAGGGATTAAATGATTAACTTTAGGAAAACCAACAGCCTAGATATGAAACTTACATTACTTTCTTTTTTTTATTTGTTCTTTTTATCTTTTGCTACGGCACAATTATCTACTGAAAAAACGCCGAAGGCCGATCCAAATGGCTGGATAACGCAGCAGTTGGCTAAAGCTAAAGTGAAAAAAAGTCTTACTTCGTATAAAAAGAATTTCTTTCAATTTGATACTGTGCGCATCATCGGATTTATCGAAGATTATAGTCCTGCATTAGAATTTACAAGTGGTATTATTTATAGCAGTAATGAGCTGACGCGGGAAGATTATCCTACCACTGTAAAGATTCATCCAGACGGCCGTTTTGAAGCGAGTTACTTAGCGACCAACCCAAAGCTCGCTTATATTCGGTTTAAAGATAACCTATTTGATTATTATATCGAACCAGGGCAAACACTGGCTTTACGATTTAAAATGACTGCAGACCAAAATGTAGAACTAATAGGTTATGAAGGTCCGCTTGCTGCCGATAATCAGCAGTTCAAAGATTTCAACTGGGGGAAGAATCCGCGCGCATTTTATCAAGGTCTGGAAAGAATGTTGAAAGAGAATGCTATTTCAGCAAACAAAAAGCAGGTTGTTGCGGAATGGGATTCCGTTCAAAATGATGTAAACAAGCGTTTGGCACAATCCAACTTCTCCGTCAAGTTAAAAAACCTGATCCGAACAGACGTTGCACTCTATTATGCCGTTCAATTAATGGATATGGAAATGTATCGAAATAATTATTTAAGAAGCAATCCGACAAATAGCTTCTTGAAAGAGCCACTCCCCAATGATTATTTTGATTTTATAGCACGCTTAGATCTTAATGATCAGGCTATTTTGACACAAAATGAATTTTCTACCTTTATCAACCGATTCGAGTATTCGACACTATTTAGCCGTGATGCCTTAAATGGTAAACGTCAAAAGGACTTTTATTTTGTATTGGATTCGGCAAATCGGAAAGCTAACCCTACTATAGCCAATACGTTGGTCTCAGAAGTTGCAAAACTACGTACATTACAATCTGCACTAAATGGTGCTGCCGATGCAGCCGCGATAGCAAAAACTACTGATCAGTTGCGGGCCATATTGACAAACGAGGATTTAAGAGGTGAAGCGCTCAGTCTGGCAGACCGTGTATGGAAGTCCAGAAACGGCTATGTACTACCCCAAACCGATGCCGCCGCCATTTTTAAAAAAATGACAGATAAGTATCGTGGTAAAGTCGTTGTCGTGGACTTTTGGGCACAGTGGTGCGGTCCCTGCCGATCGGGTATTGAATCAATGCAAGGCAAACGCCTAAAACTCAAAGATCATCCGAATGTGGTGTTTGTTTTTATAACAGATAGTGAAGGGACTCCAGATATGGAGTTTTATAAAGACTATATTGTTAAAAATAGCATGTTTGAATCTTATCGGGTTTCTGCAGATGAATATAGGGCCTTACGCGAATTATTTAAATTTAACGGAATTCCGCGCTACGTACTCATGGATCCGGATGGCAGAATTAGAAATGATGATTTCCAAATGCATAACCTGACAACTGAGCTCCCAAAAAACTATCCGCAGCTGTTTACATATCAATTCATGGAAGGGATTTGATTTCCTGTTTTTTATTATGGGCCATTTCCCAAACGGATTGGCTTTGCCTACATCATGACTTGCTCAGAAGAACAGGGATGATTAGAATCAAGGGTTGAACGTAAAAACGACGAAGAGCCCAGTTGTACTTAAAACAGACTGGGCTCTATTCGTTTAAATCGATTCTTTTCGCGCTTTAATAACCCGGATTTTGTGTCAGACTATTGTTGCCGGCAATGGCTTGATTGGGTACGGGAAAGCGATTCAGATGGGCCGAAGTACTTGGATTATGATCCCACCATTTTTCTGTGGTGAATGCTTTCCATCGGATCAAATCGGTTCGCCGGCGTCCTTCGCCTAAAAATTCAATACTCCATTCATCCAGAATACGGTACTTGTCTATATTGGCTACAGTTACGGGATTAGGATCCTGCTCTTGCGCAAAATTCCGTTTTCGGACGGTATTGAATAGTGCTGCAGCTTTTTCCTTATTTCCTAACCTGAATTCACATTCGGCAAGCATATAGTATATTTCAGACAGTCTGATAATCGGCATATCTGCACCCCAGCGCAATGTATTGTTGGCAAGATTTGGGATGGGTACCTTGACCAGGCGTATACCGGTGTTTTCCTCGCCTTCGGACATCTTTGAGGGCAGCTGGTCAATGGAGCTGTATTTTTTTTCAGGCCCAACTTCTGAAAAGCGGCCCACTTGGTCGACAAAGTCCAGGGGTTTATCTTTGTATTCTTCACCGCCAACAATCGCCTCGCCGCTGGGTGTCTTATGCGGGCCTACGATAAACATACCTTCGTATTGGTCGGTGCCGTGGTAGACATAGGGTGCTTTGCGAAGATCGCCTTGGTCGAAAGTCTCAAAAGGTGAACCTAGCTTAAAGTCTGCTGCGTAAAGGGAGCCATCGGGTTTCTTGGATGGGGTTAGGTGGGCACCATTGTTGCCGCCCATATCTTGTGCAAAGAACTGCCGGGTGTTATAATGGTAGAAATCTGCATAAAACCAATTGTACTCCAGCATCTTGAATTCTGATGGCATAGACCAAATCATTTCGGGCGATTCATGGTTTTTAAATCCATGTATGCCGTTCCATTTGGTATCCAAGCTGTAGTCGCCATAAACTTTATTGACAATGTCCTGAGCCAACTTTTGGCTCTCTGCGTACATGGACTTCCCGATATAGGCCTCTGCATTGAAGTAGAGCTGTGCAAGCATGGCTGCAGCTGCAGCTTTTCGGATTGCCCCTTCTTCTCTTTCGCCGGCCTTCTTTGCCGGTAGATTCTCTATCGCTGCTTTGAGCAGCTTCTCGATATGCGCAAAGAGCTCCTGATCGCTATTGCGCGGCAGGGATTCTTGGTCTAGGGATTCGAAAATAGGCATACCACCAAAATAATCTAACCCGCGCAGATAGAAATAGGCGATCAAGGCATCGAGTTGGGCCAGGTCTGCTGATTTGCGTTCCTCCGTAAGTGTAAATTTGCTGTAGTCCAGTTTGCTCAGGTCGCTCTTCGCATCAAGCGCCAGGGCAACACCCATCAGCGTGCCACGCCAGCTGCCCCAGACCCAGTTGTCGTCCGCTGTCCAACGGTGGTAATGGTAGCGCTCATTCTCGCCCCCATTGTACCAGTGCCGCCCTTTGGTGGTGATGGCAAAATTGTCGGCGGTGTATTCCTGCAAGCGCCAGCGGTCTTCGCCCATATACCACTTGGCATGGGTAAATGGTCTAAATAAGGCGGCCTTGATGTCTTTTTCACTTTTGAAGAAGGTGTCCGGTGTGACCGAACTATAGAATTCTTGATCCAATTTGGTGCATCCGGATAGCAGTAAGGCTACGGATAAGGTGGCTATGGAAATATATTTTTTCATGTTTGTCCTGCGTGCTTTAAAAATTTACTTGTAAACCCATCATAAAAGTCCGTGTCTTGGGATAGACATTGCGCTCTTCGAAACCCGGTTCAAGACCATTGATATTGACTTCCGGATCTAGCCCCGTGTAGTTTGTAAACACAAAGAGGTCGCGTGCAGTGGCATATACCCGCATGGATTTTAAGGGCTTGATCCAATTTTGGTTAAAGCGGTAACCGATATTGAGTGCGTCAACCTTGAGAAAGGTACCTTTCTCTAACCAGTAGTCACTCAGCTCTTTTTCTCCTTTGATATTTTTATGTTTGTCGTAGGCTTCTTCCAGAACATTCTGTCCTTTTACATTGGGTAAGCTGTAGTACATGTTGATCATATTGAACACATCGTGCCCGATCCAGCTGCGCATATAGATACTGGCATCCCAGTTTTTATAGCTGAACTGGTTGTTCCAAGAAAGCTGTAGTGTTGGAATCGCATTGCCGACAAATGACTTATCGCCTACCGTTTTATTCCGGTCGCGCACGTCAAATGCATTACCATCTTTATCGTATAGTTTCCAATAGCCGTCGTCGGTAAATCCTGCAAATTTCCAGAGGAAGAAGCGACCAATGTCCTCGCCGGGATATAACCGCACCGCCGATCCTGGTGAGCCGGGAGCCGGGAAGTCCTTCCGGTCTGTAAAGGTTTGGCTACCCCATAAGGTGTTGAGCCTGCTTTTATTATGCGAACCCACTAGGCTTGTTGTATAACTGAAATTTTCGTTGTCTACGGCTTTGAAGTTCAGTTCAAATTCGTATCCCGTATTTTGCATGCTGCCCACATTCATGGTTGTTCGATCGTGGATTGCTGGGGGCTGGGATACGCTGATGTCGAAAATCAGATCATCGATCTTACGTTTGTAGATATCAAAACGGCCACTTAAGCGATTGTTCAGTACGGAAAAGTCCAAGCCAAGGTTGTATTCTTTTTTGACCTCCCATTTGATATCTGGATTTTGGTTGTGCATCACACCGTATGTCCTAAACCATTTACCATCCTGTAGAAACCAGGTGTCGGCACTATACATCCGTGTTGCCACTTTTGCATCAAAGCCTTCATTGCCCGTTTCGCCATAGCCTGCGCGGAGTTTTAGGTCGTTGATAAAATTAACATCTTTGAGGAAGGACTCCTGTGAAATACGCCAGCCTGCGGAAAGTCCAGGGAAGAAGCCCCATCTGTTTTTAGGGGCAAATTTGCTGGATCCTTCGTACCGCGCCGTTGCGGTTAGGATATAGCGATCCAGATAGGAGTAGTTGACGCGGCCAAAGAAAGCGGCAAGTTTGACCCATGGGTTTTTCCAGGATCCAAGACCTGCCCGACCGTCTGGTAGATAGGTTCCTGTACCCATGTCGTTATCGGCAATACCATCCACGGGGAAATTTGAGTTTTCGGCAGAAAATCCTTGCCCATTAAAATCTTGATAGCTGTAGCCTGCTACTGCATTTAAAGAATGTTCGGCCCATCGGTTGGTGTAATTGGCAGTCCACTCGAAGATGCGGTCATTGAATCGGCTGTAATATTGCTTGGCAAATCCATCCACATTATTTTCCCGCGAAATGCGATGTTGCGCTGATCGATAATAGTTGCCATGTTCGCTGTTGTTTTTTACACCGATGGTCGCACTGGTGGTCAGGTGTTCTGTGAGGTTTAATTTTAAGGTCGCATTGGCCAACAGGTATTTGAACTGCTTTTCATCGCTGCGCAGGCGCGCCTCAGCTACAGGATTCCAGGTGTCATATCCACCTTCCAATACATTGTATCCGCTCACATCGTTGGCATCATAAGGCGTTTGGGTAGGATTGAGCACCAAGGCCATATTAAAAATGTCATTGTTGTTGAAGATATCGCGATTGGAACCGAAAGCTTGTACCTGATTGTAACTTACATTGGTGCTCAACTCGGCGAAGCCGTCGAAAAATTTAAATGCGCTGTTGATCCGCCCACCAATTTCTTCCCGTTTGGACGTGATCGCCATGCCTTTGGCGTCGCGTTTGGTAAAGGTGGTATAAACATTGGCATTTTCGGAACCACCACTGATGTTGGCGACCTGGCGATGGCTGAATGGATTGTTATTGGTAACCTCATCATACCAGTCTGTACGGTGTCCGAGGTCTTCACCGAGACCATATTCGACAAATTTCTCTGCCGATAATACCTGTGGACGTTTGCGAATAGTTTCGACAAAGTATTCGGACGTAAAATTCACTTGCGCCTTGCCGACCTGAGGTCTTTTGGTGGTGATCAGGATGACACCACCGGAAGCCCGGGTGCCGTAGATCGCTGCCGCGGAGGCATCCCGAAGTACGTTGATGGTTTCAATATCTTCTTTCGCAACGGAGTTGATGTCGCCCCCGGGAACACCGTCAATAACCACCAAGGGACCTTGTGAGGCATTGACCGAATTGACACCACGCAATTGCAAAGAGATACCTGCATTGGGATCCGTGCCGTTGTTGGAAAGTACACTGAGACCGGGTACTTTTCCCTGAATCGCCAAGAGCGGTGATACAGCCCCCGCGACCATGTCTTTCTGCTTGATGCTCGATACGGCACTGGTCAATTCTTTTTTGTCGAGTGTACCGTAACCCACCACGACAGCCTCCTCAAGCTGCTGGGTGTCTGACAGCAGTTGCACATTTACACTGGAAGAGCCATTATAGGCAATTTCCCTGGAGGTAAAGCCAATCATTCGGATGATAAGGACGGCATTTTTCTCTACATTGGTGAGTGTAAATCCACCATTGGCGTCGGTGGAGGTGCTGATGGTGCTACCCTTGATGGAGACAGTGGCACCAACAATGGGGTTGCCCTGCTCGTCCTTGACACTACCCTTGATTTTAGTTTGGGCTTCCTGAACATAGGGGGCATGAGGCAATGCGTAAGCGGCTCCAGCAGATAAACTGCTGCTGAATAGCAATAATTTAGTAGCCACTTTAAAACTGTTCATTTTAAAATTCATGTGCTAATGTTTATTAATAAGTGTATTGGTTGTTTACGCTGAAAGGGGTAGTCGCAATCTTTGTAGCATGGTCAAGATGCTTTTCGGACTCCAGATAACATAGTTATGTTTAAATTCAAGATACTGCATATAATTGGTGTGATTTGAACCCTAAATGTACAGCATAGAAAGGAGAGGTATTGCCTGTTGAGACAATATGAGGATATTTTGAGAAGATTTGATGCGATGAAGGCAATGATAATGCCTAAGATCGATAATTGCTAATATCGGTATGACCCTAAATTGTATTGTTTTTTAAGATGATTCGTGGTTTGACGGACAGCGTTGAGGTCTACAATGGGGTTAGCCTTGAAATCTCATGTTTTTAAGGTTAATAGCGTATATTTGTTTTTTACTTATGCCGGCTCCTCTCCAAAGGGTATCGATCTTAAAACATCCTTTGTTAAGGGTTTTGGAAGATAAGAGCGCACCATGCTGTTGTCTTCCGCTCGGCTTCGGTCTCTTAAATCTACCGAAGAAGTTAGCATATGTATATTTAGGTTTTCCTTGTTGGGGTAATCTTGCATCGATTCCAGAAATTCCCAGCCATCCATAATGGGCATATTGATATCCAAAAACACGAGATAAGAGTTTTGCTGATTTTTTTGGATATAATCGACCGCCTTCTGTCCATTTTCTAAAATAATAACAGTCGCATCGGGATAAACACTCGAAATGATTTTGTCATGGATAAAATTGATGACAGCGTCGTCATCTATCAGTAGTATCTGTTCCATTTTCGTGATGAATAAGGTTTGTTTTAACAATGATCTGCGCAATCACTTCATCTAATTCTTTTGCGGAATCCATAATCAGATCCATAATTTCGGCCGTAGATTTTCCGCCCCCTTCTAATTCCCTTGAAAGGTAAATTAAGCTCATGATGCGTGTCAGTGGAGCGCGGATGATGTGAGACTGCAGCCAGGCGATTTCATGAAGGGTGTCGTTCTGCTTCTTGATTTGATCCATAGCCTGACGGGAAGCCGTAATGTCTTGTATCGTGCCCTCAATTTTAATGGCATTTCCTTGCTCATCTGCAACCAATCTCACTTCTTGATGCACCCATTTCAGCCTTCCCGACAGGGTAATGATTTCGTGTTCAAAGCTTTTGGTAGTTCCGGGCTTCAGATGGTAAATGGGATCATCCTCCAGCAGATACCGATGTTTGGGCGGCAAGGTCTGCTTTACATTTTCTAACGTTGGAATAAAGGTGTCCGGTGAACAGTCATAAATTTTGTACATCTCATCACTCCATTCGGAGATGTCCGAATCTATAGGCCTAAACCAGTAGCCTAGCTTAGCAATTTTTTGGGCCGTCTTTAATTGCTCATAAGCCGTTTGCAATGCTTTTTCTGCGAGCTGCTGTTTGGTAATGTCCTTTCCGACAGCGACAATGGTTTTTGATTCTGCTGCGACAGTGGCTGACCATTGTAACCATTTCAATTCACCCTGCGCCGTTAAAAACCGACCCGAAAAACGTTCGGTTAATTGACCGCTTATTAATAACGATAATCCTTCAGCTGCACGTGCCCGATCATCGGGATAAATAAGGTCAAAAATTGCTGTAGTATATAAATAGGATTTTTGATACCCCATTAGGTGGGCAAAAGCATGATTACATTTCTGGATATAGCCATCAAACCCAACGATGCAAAGTGGATCTGAAGAAATATTAAAGACATTACGATATTCTTCTTCTGTCACTTTTTGTTTGACAAGTGGGCCAAGCTTTTCACTTATCTGGGTCAGTAACGTTATTTTCTCCGCGAGGATTTCTGGTGCCGATGTAGAAAAGCATACGATGCAGCCGAGAAATTCATGGCCATACATAATCGGTAGACCAATGCCTGTCGAAAGACCTACCATCCGGGCAGCCTCAGCGCGTAGGAAATGCTTATTTTCCCCGAGCTTGTCCCAAACAATCACCCTTTTTTCTTTCCAAACGCCACCTGCTAACCCATCACCTTCTGTACAGGATGTAAATTCTGCTGTCTGTTGGTAAAATAGGTCGAACTTACGCTGCTGTACTGATGTCGAGACAAGGTGTAACTCGCTGTGGTCTGGAGCAACTAACCATATTTCGCTCACGCGTATTTTGGGGAGCAGGACAAGCCGCTGTAGGGCTTGATCGAGCGAAGATACCAACGAAATAGACTTCGCAAATGTTAACGTCAGTTCGGTAAAAAGATCACTAACGATTTTCTCTTTAATTTCGGACGTTACTTCGTGTGTGTTCGCTATAATACCTTCAATCAGCGGTGTGTTGAGGTGATTGGACAATTCTGTTTTAAACCAGCGCAGGTCGCCGTTTACATCGGGAAATCGATAGGCGTCAATGGATACGGACATTGACTCTTTTATTTTGTCAAGTTGCTCCATTACGCGCGGCACATCTTCTTCATAGATAAAAGCAAACGCATTTTTGCCCAAGAATGCGTCGGGCTCAATCCCCAAAACGGTGGTGGAGGTGGGTGCTACATATTTATAGTTGCCTTCTAGGTCAATAATGGCAACCAGATCCCGTCCATTTTCGATCAATGATCGATATCTTTTCTCACTGAAGGATAGCTCCTGATACGCCGTGACTAAATTTCGTTCTTTCTCATAGAGCTCCGTTAAATCGGTGGCGGTAACGATTTCCGCTTTTTGGCCGTTGAAATTGATGGTGTTGCCCCTAATCTGTACGTATATGATGCTGCCATCGCGTCTCTGGTGTCTAAAAATACTTTTCTTAAACTTTGTACGTCGATTTCTGGTTCTTTCTACTGCTGCCTCCAGTTTTGGAATATCTTCTTGCGGACGAATATCCTTGATCGTCATCTGCTTAAATTCTTCCTCGCTATATCCGTATTGATGAATGGCTTCTTTATTTACCGCAAGAAAACGCAATGTATCCAGGTCATAGATCCACATGGGTAATGGGGCGAGATCAAATATGGCTCGATCAAAATCGGATTTTTCGGTCGTTATACTTAGCATACAGATACATGAGTATATGTTTTTAAACAGTAAAAAGTCGTGTAGCTAAATATAGGAAAAAATAGATAGATTATATCATTGACAAGATAATGGTAAAAAAAAGCAAGAGCGACATTCGCTCTTGCTCTAATATCTCCATGAAATGCTTGTTAAATAGCCTGATTGATATCAGGTTTTATGGTATTACCAATCAATCGTTCGGAAATCGTCATCGGATCTACTCCAAGACTCCTGTGGATCCGCGCTGCGGACGGATTCGGATCCTGCTGCAGATCCTGCCGCAAATCCTTGTTCAAGGTCTACTTCCATGCCCACAATGCGGGGGGCTATATAATTTTTCTTTTCTTTATGGCTCATGATAACATTATTTTTTGTTCGTATAAATAGTGATAGAAATTAACGACAGGCAATTTTTTTTCTGCCACTACCGCCTCCGACCATAGTGGTTTTGCCTTGCACGACCTGTGTAATTTTGACTGTATTTGAAACCGGGTTCCAAGGCACGGTATTGAATGAACCTGCTGTCAGCACCAAGGGATATAGTTCGCCGCCAGAGCTTTTACTGCCATATAGGCTAACGGTTCCTTCGCGGCTAATAACGACCCGTATGATGGGATTCGCTTGGGTACCGGTCATGTTATAAATTTGAGGAATTGTACCTCCAGCAGTATTGATGCCACCATGAAGGCTGCCATCTGCAAAAGCGACATTTCTAGGCGCAATAGCGATATTCGGTTCAAATTGCATTTCTTGTGTCGCTAATTTGATTCCGTTCACCTCCATATTGAACGAGTTGTCCATCTGTAAAATATCAAATACGAAACCATAATCTGCTCCTGGTGCTGTCAATGTCTGCTCAACAATACCCCCATTAGAAACAACTGTGCCGTTCACATTTGCACCGTTTCCTGAAGCAGGATAATTCCAATTGAGGTTGGCACCACCGGTTACTTCTTCTGTACAGGTTTTGAAGTTGAGGTTTAGATTGTAACGCTGACCGGGAATAATTTTTAGGCCCGCAACGGACACATTATTCTTGGTTTCGCCATCAATGGTAATGGATCCAAAATTGAATACAGCATTTGTTGTACTGGGATGAATCAATAGCGTTGGTGCACTGGATAGGGCGCGTAGGCCTGTACCAAGTGTGGGAAATACAACAGCTGCTGTGGCCGTGTTGCTGTTGTAGGTGATCGTACCGTCTGCTAATCTGAGGTTGGCGCTTGGATGTGTTGGCCCAATAGTGATGCTGCCAAGATTGGTAATAGCTCCCGTCATTTCAGTAGCCATGCTGAGATTGGTGGTCACTTCGCTATATTGATGTTTGAGGACAACGTCGACATTATTGTCTCCCGCTTGAACTGTTAGATCCTGTTTGAAATACATCAGGTCTGCGCTGATATGATCAAGACTGGCTGTGGTAAGCGCCGTCTGCGCTGTCACGGTAGGTACTGTAGCTGTACTATTGGTGGAGAAGGCTACAAATGTGTATGCCTGTCCTGCATCTAACAGGATTTCATGGTCATTATCGACCTGGTTTGTATAGGTCTTTTCGGTGACATAATCTCCCGCTTTGTTATAGACAACAATTTTGTACTTTACATTTTGCCCGAGTGGGGTACGCTCTTCGGTAACAGCGGCACGATGAGCCGTCGAGCCCCGCAAAAGGCTACGCTGTGAAGTGGACGGCGCAGGAGTCAACGTGGCGTCAAAGGAACTGGATTCTGTTAAAGGGATCAGGACTGTTTGGTGGGATGTCGTCGTGCTGCTTCGGTTGCCGGCTTTTATGCTGGTGACAGCTGGATTCTCTACACCCAAAAGATGAATACTCACGCTAGCCTTCCCAGCCAATGAGACACTGTCCTTACTCTCTTTACAGGAGTAGATGCTCATACTGGTCAATGCCGCGAATGACAGCATGCTTATACTGCCAATAGTTCTTAATTTAAATAACATTTTAATTTTCAGTTGATTTATACGATGCCTATCTTCCCATAGAATCTTCAGTAAATAACTGGAGAGGGAAAAATTTGTACAAAGCAACTATAACGCGGCTCAAATAGCAATCAAAGGGTGTTCTTATACCAATTTTTTGCTATGTATCGGGATTAGAATAGCAAATTTTTGCTATATAAGCATGGGGCTCATAAGGAGTTGATTTAAATAATTTACCTTTAGAGCATCTTTACTTAAAACGAACTATATTGAAGAAATATTTTGATAATGCAATTGTACTGGATGATCAGGAGCTCTTTTCGGCTGCATTTTCACTGCTATTGGAGCGTTACAGCCTTTTTAGCTTTGTTAAAGCCTGTAACGATTCACATGAATTTTTTGCTTTTTTAAATTCTTTTGGCCGCAAAAGCATTGTGGTATTTCTTGATTATTATCTTCCTGAAGGCAATGGTTTGTCTTTATTATCTGAAATCAACAGAATCAATAAAAATGCAAAAATTGTCTTTTTAACCAGTGCATCATCTCCATTTCTGATTCGGAACTTGAAAAGCTACAATCCAGCGGGCATTTTGAGCAAATCGTGTCATCTTGATACTTTAAAAGAATGTGTTCAAGATGTGGCTTCGGGAAAACCATTTTTGGATCCGCTATTCGAAGACATTCTCAGTCAGCAAGAGTTTCTGCAAGTAAAATTCACAGCAAGGGAGATCGAGCTTTTGAAGCACTTTGCTGATGGCCAAACAATCGCGACGACGGCAGAGAAAATGTTTTTGAGCCCTCATACCGTTGTGGCACACCGCAGAAATATGATGGCTAAAGTTGAATGTAAGTCGATAACGCATTTGCTGACTTTTGCGAAGGATAATGGTTTAATTTAATTAAAAAGTTCAGAACACCGAAATGTCCTGAACTTTTCTTGAATGAGAGTACCGCGTTCGTGCGGGAATTAATGGCAGGCTACGGGCTTGGGGTAATCGGCTGTTGCCATTCCCTTAACCACTTGGCCACAATTGCGCATCGAGGCTGCGTACGGATTTTCTATCGTCTTGTCGTAACTTAACCAATACCCCTTTTCCATCGGACAGTACTGTAGGTACACGGCTTCGTCGGTACATTTCATCGTCTCCATAATGGTAAATAGGGATTGCGTAACGGCAGAAAAAGACGCTTTCATGGCGGTTAGATCTTGTGCGGCTTTCAGGCCGGCTGCGTCGGCCTTCATGGTTTGGCTCACTTTCTTTAGACGCATCATGTCGTCGAGCTGTAATCCTTTCAGCCGAAAGTTCTGGACTTCTTTTTCCAACTGAACGGCATGTGCTTTGCCGCTGGCAAAATTTTCATCCTGGATGTCCTTTTTTACCTCCATGTAGCTTTTAAATAGTCGGTCGCGTTGGGCCTGTGCGACATCTTGCCCGTGGCTGGATTGACAGGAAATCATGAGAAGACTGATCAGGCAGGTGATGTAAATTCCTTTTAGTTTATTTTTCATGCTATTATTTTCTTTTAAATGGCTGATGAGCGCTCGAGTAAGCTTTGATTTTGAATGCGTTTAATTTCGAGCAACATCAGCTCAAGGTGTTGTCTATTTAAAGGGTCTTTTTGTTGTGCGGCAAGTTGATTAATTGCCGGCACGAGAGTGCTCAGATAATTTCGGACATACAGCTGTACATCGCTGCGCTGTGCTTGTGAAATGATATCGGATCCTTGTGCGATTTTGGGATTGATAAGTTGATTGACTTTTTCAAGAAAATAGCGTTGTTGTGCGCGTTTAAATACGGCCATACGGCTGTCGTCCAGGGGCAGGGTCCATACCGCTCCGCCAATATCATTCAGATATTCGTTGAGGCCGTAGGGGTTGGTACTGGTGATAGACTTCATGTACACATTATAGAGCATGCCGGGACTCATCAGCATATTCAGCATTTGCTCTTGCTGATCGCTGATCTCCTTGTTGGCATCTTTGCCGATCAGCTCCTGAATGTCTTGGGGATATAACCATAAGGGTGGGGTCAATACGTTGTCATTGACATACTGCATGGCCGATTTGACCTTTTCTCTGGGGATGGCTGCATAGACGGGGCCAGCTTGGCCACGTACTTTTTTTGTAATCTGCTGACTGCCTATATTTTTTAAGACATGGTACAGGTAACGGTCGAACTGTGCCCGCACGGCTTTATGCATATCCTTTAGGTTGCTGTAATCGTCGCCGGGTTCATTGGTCCATTCGACCAAATTGGAAACCACTCGCTTTAGATTTTTGATTCCATATCGGCTAGCCAGCATGGCATCGTCACCAAGATCTTCTTTTTGGCCACGTGGGTCTTCGTCGTTCCCTTCGCCGCCAAACCACAGCTTGGGATTGGCCGTCAGGCTATCGGTCACCTGTTTGCTGAGGTAGAGTTGCTCGTCTTCGCCGCTCGAAAATTGGGGTAGATATTGGTACCCCCATTGGATGGCCCATTTATCGTAGCTGCCGATACGGGGATAGATGCCGGCTAGCCCCACACCGTCTTCGGGCTGCGCCACATAATTGAACCGTGCGTAGTCCATAATGGATACGGTATGGCCATTTTTTTCTACCCACTTCTTGTCGCGCAATTTTTCTACGGGCGTTTGGCTACTGGCGCCCATATTGTGACGAAGGCCCAAACTGTGTCCTACTTCGTGCGACGACACAAAGCGGATCAGCTGCCCCATCACTTCGTCGTCTAGCTGCATTTTTTGTGCTGCCTTGTTCAATGGACCCACTTGCACCATAAACCATTGCTGAACGAGTTTCATGACATTATGATACCAGCCTACATGGGCTTCGATAATCTCGCCACTTCGGGGGTCGGATATGCGTGGCCCATAGGCATTCGCTTTTTCGGAGGCAAAATACCGGATCACCGAGAATCGGGCATCCTCGAGGCTCATGGTGGTATCTTGCTCAGGCCATTCTTTGCCTACAATGGCGTTTTTGAATCCGGCTTGTTCGAATGCCTGGTTCCAGTCGTTGATGCCGGCAATCAGATACGGGCGCCATTTTTTTGGGGTCGCCGGATCGATATAATAGACGATCTGCTGTTGAGGCTCTACCAGTTCGCCTTTTAAGTAGCGTTTTAGATCTTTCGCTTTGGGCTCGAGACGGTAGCGCTGTATAAAATTCAGGGCTTTGGACCGCTGGTCTTTATCGGTGAATAGAATATACTTGTTGGCAAAATATCCTACGCGGTCATCGTAAATCCGTTTGTTCATCGGTACTTTTGGCAACAGGACCATGGAGGTGTTGGTGGTAAAGGTCAATGAACCGGTTGCGGTTGCTGCGGGCGTACCTGATGTGGAGCTGTAGGTTTTGGTGGTCTTTACTTCCAGATTGATGGGGAATACCTTCATATCGGTAATGAAAGAACGGTCATCTGCCAAGGAGGATAGCTTATTTTCGCTTTTTATTCTGCTGTCAAAGGAAAGTGCGGCGTTGTCTTTTCGGAAAAGGTCGGTCACCTCCACCAAATAACTGTTGCCCCCTGCTTGTAGTCCTTTGATATCCAAAATAGCGATAATGGGATCTTCCTGCGACTGGATCAATGCCGTACGAATGGCATCGTTTTCGGGCGCGTCCTGCTTGTAAATCGCTGCCCGCAGCTGGATACGGTCGCCCAGGCCTTTTTCGAAGTAAAGTGTCTGCTCATTCAGCTTTTCGCCTCCATACATCGTAAATCCCTGTGGAGCCGACACCAGACGCGTTACGGTCAGAAAATAACGGTTCAATATACTGTCGGGTATTTCCAGGTACCACTTCTTTTCGGATTCGATGACATTAAAAACGCCTGAGCGGGAAATTCTTTTTTTATTTAAAATTTTACTGTAGGCCTCATAGAGGTCATTTTTTGTTTTCAGGGTATCTGTTTTAGCCGCTGTCTTCGTATCGGTCTTACTAGCCGTTTTATCGGCTTTCTTTTCCACGGGTTGCTGCGCTTGGACTATACCGCCAGACAAAAGCAGGGCGAGGGTACTAAAGATAATTTTGTTTTTCATGTGTTTGTTATAGCATCTATTAAAACGGTACGGCTTCGTCTGTATTTAACCGTAAGTTTGGGTTTAACTTCATGGCATCCAATGGAAATGGAATGATGTACATCCTGGAGTTTGGCGCCAGCGTATAGGTCTTTTGCTCGACCGTCTTATTGACAATCGGGAAGACACGGACGAGTGTTTTGGCATATTCTTTTTCGAGATTTAAGCGTTTCAGATCAAAGAAACGGTGGTACCCGATCGGCAGCTCGCGACGGCGCTCGTTAATAACCAGATCCATCGCTTCCTTGCGTGTCGTCGGAACCGGAAGGATGGCCTTTTCGCCTTCAATGCGCGTTTTGCGTAAGCTATTCAATAGGCTGATGGCTTTGGCATATTGATCTTGACGGGCATAACATTCGGCCAGCATCAGGTAGATTTCCGGTGTTTTTAATCCTACGGTAGGGAAGAAAAATGCGGTATACCTGACATTGTAATAACTTGCTCCGGCCCCGATATCCAGAAAGCTGGCATTGGTCTTGGTATAGAATAGGCTAAAGCGCTTGTCTTCTTTATCGAACATGCTCGTCAGTTCGGGGCTCAACATGTAGCTGTACCCAAAGTTCATTTCGGTGTACCCGTTGATATACATGTAGCTCAATACTTCGGGATTATTTTCGGCGATGATAGGCGTCTTGCTTGGTCCGCCTAATTTTTCGTACTGCACCAGGTCAATGAGCTGCCCATTCAGCTGCATGGCTTTTTCGGCAGCCGCCTGTGCTTCGGCAATTTCCCTTTTAAAAAGGTGCACCTTGGCTTTCAGTGCATAGGCAAAGGCCAGCGATGGGTGATAGGGATTGGCGGGTTTTTCCTGCAGATGGGGTATAGCGTCGTCAATATCCTTTTGGATAAAATCGTATACCTGCTGCACGGTTGCTTTGGCTGGTTTGGCCTCCAGGTCATATTTGTCCATAATGCAGACACCGCCGTCCTGCGCTGCGGTGCTGGCATCATAGGCCTTGGCGTAGACATTGATGAGGTGGAAATAATCAAAGGCCCGAAACATCTTGGCCTCGGCTTTGGCCAGGGTTTTCAATTGGCTATCACCTGTACTCTCGTCGACCAAAGAAATAATCATGTTCCACTGTGCAATGTATTTGTAGCACTGGTTGTAAAAGCTCGATGAGTTGAGTTGACTGACCCTGTCTTCCTTTTCTTGAAACAAAAAGTTGATGGTATTGATGTTCGGCGTCAAACCGATCACATTGGATTCTTTGAGGTATTGGTCATCGACCAGGTACTGAAAATTATTGACGGGGTAGCCTCTATTGGGATAGGCCACCAAATCGTAATAATCTTGCGTAGTGCTTACCAGTTGGGATCCTTTTGGTGTAATGTCGAGGTATTTATTGCAGGCGGTAAAGACTGCCAGAGTCGCACATGCCGCCATTATGGTTTTTATAGTCATCGTAGATTCGGGTTAAAAAGTTAATGAAAGTCCCATCAGGAATGATTTTGCCAGGGGCAAGGTGCGTGTTCCACTATTGAGCGAATAGGATTCTGGATCGATATCATTGCCGGCAGCGCTCCATGTCCATAAATTGTTGACCTGCGCCGTTAATCTGACGTTTTGCATGCCGGCTTTATGGGCCAATTGCTTAGGCAATTGATAGCCTACGGCTATATTTCGCAGCTTGATGTAATCTGCCGAAACAATCTGCTGATCGCTATAGCGCCATAATTTTGATAGGGTGCTCGCCCCACTCCGTAGGTTGTCTGGATAATCGACCAGTAGCCGGGGATAGTCGTTATTGGCCCCTTCTGCCCAGCGGTTCACCAAACCCGCGTTGGTCAGTTCATCGCTTGCGAAGTCGATGGCATCTTTGCGCAATTTATGTCCACCGGAGAAGACAAACATCGCCGAAAGATCAAACGCTTTATAGCGCAGACGCTGATTGATGGATCCTGTATATTTTGGAAACAATGTCCCTAAGTTGACCAATGCATCGGGTGAATTGATATCATTGATCTTTGTAGGGGTGCCATTTTCATCATAAACAACATTGGAGTCGCCGTTTTGATCCAGAAAATAAGGGTAACCATTCATCATGCCGGCATAGCGATAGGCGAGTACAGCATTATAGCTGTTGCCTTCGAAAAAGTAATTGCTAGGTGAGCCAACATAGGACTGCGCGGTCGCTGTTAATCCGTTTACTTTCTCGACCTTGTTTTTGTTGAAGGAGAATAACAGTTGGGTGCTTGCTGTTAAATTTTTCTTTTTGAGCCACACGCCATTGATGTTAAACTCGATCCCTTTGTTGCGTAATGCCCCATTGTTGATAACACGTGAATTGGCTCCGACGGTTGGGTCGAGTATAGCACTGATCAACAAATCCGAACTGTAGCGATTATAGGCATCGATAGTGGCGGACAGGCGGTTGTCTAAAATTGAAATATCTACACCGAGGTTTGTCGTTGCTGTTTTCTCCCAGCGCAACATGGGATTGGGCAACGATTTTTGTTCAAGATACTGTAGGTAGGGAAACAGCTTATCCGATTTCCAGGTGGCCGTACCATAGCTGGAACTTTCCTGGTCGACGTTGCCGGTAATACCGTACGTTGCGCGCAGCTTGAGCGAGTTTAGCCAGTCGCTGTTTTTCATAAAGTCTTCGTTGCTGACATTCCACCCTGCTCCGACAGACCATAAAGGGCGGTATCTAAACTTTGGATCTACCCCAAAGAGATCAGCCTGATCGACACGTATGCTTCCCGTAAGGTTGTATCTGTTGTTATAGGTATAGCCGGCATTGGCATACAGCGAGGTATAGCGGTGTAAAGTTTCTTTTTGTGCACCGCCGTTTAAGTCGCCCAAGCGGACATTGCCCCCATAGATATAACTCGATATACCGGTCTTACTCAATGTGGCCCAGTCGATGGTGGTGGAGGTCAATGTAACGGGATTGTACCCCACAAGCAATTGTTGGATAGGGCGCGGTGTATGCGACTGACGCATCTCGAAGCCGGCCAGGGCGGTTAGCTGATGCTGGCCATATTGGCCAAAGGTATTATCATAATTAAATTGATTCCGGAACGTATAGTTGTACCGTTTGGATTCGAATTGATAGTAACGGCCTCCGGCTGGCAGATTTTTGGTGTATACTCCCGTCGCCGCATTGTAGCTGACCATTGCGTTTGAGGCAACACGCATCATGTAGTTATCTTCGTCGTAGAAGCTTTCACGGGAAGTTTGCCCCAATTCATAGGAAAACTGTGTTTGAAACGAGAGGCCTTTATAAATAGTGGCCCGCAACGCTGTAAATGCGCGAAGACTTAGATTCTTGTTGCTCTCGATGCCTTCGCCTAAGGCTTCAAGCACATTAAAGGCGGTACTTTTTAAATTTGGGTTTGCAGCAATCTGTTCTGCTGTCTCGCCGTTAATGGCCGATCCGGGTCCGACGGAACTTGAAAGGTCAACGTAAGGCGCATACACGAGGTTGCCATTTTCATCTTTGATGCGTGTATACCGTGGCTGTAAAAACAGATCATTGTAGACACCATCAGTTTGTTTGTTGACACCGTAGGTACCGTTCAGTCCCACTGTCGCATTTAGCCATTTGGTGACGTTGAAGCTGGATTTCAAATACAGGTTGAATTTCTCATTCTTCTCATGGCGTACTAGACCTTTTCCTTTATCGTAGTTGAACGAAACAAAGGTGTTGCTTTTGGACGAATTCTGTGAAATGCTGGCGTTATATCGTTGGCGTGATTCATTCTGCCAGATATTGTCGGTAAATTCTTTAATATAATCGTTGTTGCGCCAGGTATTGATCGTCGCATCGCGTTCTTGCTGGCTAATGGCCCCGGTAGATTCTTTACGGAATAGATCGTACAGTGGCGAATAGTATTTTAAATTGCCGCTGCCCAGCTTTCCATAGTAATTGAATAGCGATTCGGTGTTTGCGTAGCGTGAACGTTCTTTGTTGTAGACATCGATTTCGTAATCGATCAGATCGGATGTGCTGGCGTAATGCATCTTGGCGATATCCGGTTTTTGCGTGATGAACTGATCGACATTGAAGTTGACGGAAACTCCTTGGCCTTTTCCTCTTTTTGTGGTGACGACTATAACGCCATTGGCTGCGCGGGCGCCATAGATGGATGCTGCTGTTGCGTCTTTCAGTACGGTAACGGACTCGACGTCATAGGGGTTGATGTCGCTCAGGGTGAACTCGGTGGGTAAATCGTCCACGACAATAAGCGGATTGGTAGTGACACTATTGGAGTAGGTACCGATACCACGAAGGATGGGCTTGTCTGCATCAGAACGTGTTGGGTTTTTGATATAGGTCAATCCGGCCACCTGGCCTTCGAGCGCAGAAATTAAGTCGACGTTGATCTGTTTGTTTAACTGGTCATTGTTGACCATGGTATATGCTCCAGGGCTACGCTCTTTGCTGATGCGTTGATATCCTGTGATCATAATTTCGTTGAGCATAGACTCTTTTGCGCTCAGCATGACCCGCACAGGCCGCGCCATTTGCTCTGGACTGAAGCGCATGACCTTTTCATTAAAAGACACATGGCTAAAGGACAGCTGGATGTCGGCGGAGCTGGCAACATTCAGTTCAAAATCGCCATCTCCGGAACTCATCGTCTGGCTATTATCCTGTAGATTATGAATAGACACGCCGGGAATAGTATGGCCCAAACTGTCGATTACTTTACCGCGTACAAGCTGACCAGTGGTGGATGCCGCTTTGCGATAAAGGATGATGCGCTTGTTTTCCAGACGGTAACTGAAGGGTTGATCCTTAAACAAAATGGACAACGCGTCCTCAACGCTCGAGAGTTTGAGGTTGACACTGATTGGACGGGCTGATTTTAACAGGTTGCCGTCAAAAACAAATTCGTAGCCGTAGCGATCCGATAGGCTTGTAATCACTTCTTTGACCTCGGCATTTTTAAAATTTAATTGAACCTGTTGAGCATGTAGTTCGTAGGGATCAATCATGCTCATCAGGGCAATTCCAGCGACCAAACTCAAGTATTTCCGCAAAAATACCGGTCGCTTTGGGGTTAGGTAGGACATGGTAGATGTAGGTTAATGTAAAATTTAGTTTTTATTTTTTATACGTAGTTTTTAAGGTGATTTTTTTATTGTTCAATTGAAAATGGAGGCCGCTTGCTTCGTTTAAGAGGTTCAACATTTCCTGTAACGGTATATTTTTTCGGACCTTCATATAGATCGATTGATCGGTAGGTAGTGTGATGGTATCGACTTCGACGCCATACCATCTGGACAAATCAGCGAGGATGACACGGAGCGACTGATCGCGGTAGTCAAAGTAGCCTGCGGTCCAGGCGGTAGCTTGCTTTGGCGCGACCTGCTCCCGATGTATGCCATTGTGGTCGGTGATGGCTGTTTCCCCGGGATGAAGCACAATGCGCTGAGCCGTTCCGGATTTGCTCAACGCGATCCGGCCGGACAGCAGGGAGGTGGTGACCTGTCCGTCACTCGCATAATTTCGTACGTTGAAAACGGTGCCCAGCACTTCGACGTTTGTGGCTCCAGCGTGTACAGTAAATGGTCTTTGTGCTTGGTGAGCTACATCGAAATAGCCTTCTCCTTCTAAAGAGACTTCTCTTTTGACAGCATCAAAAGGAACCTGAAAGGTGAGGGTAGATGCTGCATTCATCGTAATCTTGGTGCCATCTTCCAAAATAATCCTAAAGTCGGAATTGGGGGTATAGATGGTTTGCAGACTTGGGGTTTTTCCTGTTGCGGTGACTTTAACCGTTTGGCTGTCGATACGAGCAAATGCGATTTCGCCGATCTGCCATGCCGAATCTGTTTTTGGTAAAATGGCGATTTCTTTGCCAGACTTATCTCTAACATATAAGGTAGGTGCTGATGGTGCAGCAATATCGGAAGGTGCCACGCGCTGTGCGAGGTAAAACCAGGTGGCCAATCCGGCAACCAGTAGAATGGAAGCGGCAGCCCACCACTGCTGTTTGTATCTTAAACGAAGCGGTTGTTTGTTCGTTTGGTTTAATCCTTCTGATTGGTTTAGCCTATCTTCCAATCTTTCTTTAATACGGGCGATATGGGACGCAAAAGGTTGATCGATTTGATGTTCGTCAATATCGATCGAGGCCAAAGAAGTGAGCTGTTCGAGCTCTTCGTCGCTGGCACGTTCAAAATAGTGGAGCAGTCTATCGAGGTCGACACGATTGATACTTCCATCTAAATAGTTCTTGTAAATATTTTCTATTTTTTTTGCCATATCTATAAGTTAATACGCAACTTATTAGCAAAAACACTATCGTTGTGGTGTTTTTTTTAAAAAAAATAGAATGTGACAAGAATTGCTAAAATCTCTTCATAATGGTCTTGCACAAATTGGCGGATATGTTGGTTGGATTTGACCATGGCATTACTCACGGTGGATACTGAAATATGCAATTGCTTAGCTACCTCTTCGTAGCTTTTTTGCTCTATTTTGCATAGCACAAATATTTCTCTTCTACGCTCACTTAGGGTGTTGAGCGCTTTTTCTAATAATGCGGATTGTTTTTCTTCGATATCAACCTCTTTTTCCATCAGGTAAAGCTGCTCAAAATGCTGGTATAAATTTTCCTGCATCGCGGCTTCCTTCGCTAATTTTCTATACCAGGAGATCACATCATTTTTAGCAATTGTAAAAATCCAGGATTTAAAACTTCGAGTGGGGTCAATGGTCGATCTTTTTTGCCAGACTTTTAGAAATACATCCTGCACGAGCTCTTCACTGACCTGCCGATCTTTGACCATTCGAAAAATAGTAGAAAATAGGGCATGGCTATACTGATCATATAAGGCAAAAAAAGCTTGTTCGTCGCCATGGGAAAGCGAAATCAATAGCTTATTTTCTGCAGTAATATCCATAGTAAACTTTTCAACGGTCAGATCCTATGCGGTTTAAATCTGAAGCCAGCTGTCAAATTTACAACTTTTCGGCTTAATACTTCCTATTGCGGGCAATAGTTTTCTGCCGACAGTATGCTATGCTGTAAAATGTGGATAGGCTGGCTGGAGAGGACTGTTGACTTCCGTTACCGGAGCTTATGGCGTTGGATTATCTTTTTCTAATTGCTCATAGAGCTCAATGATTTTTTTGCGGAGCTGGATAACCTCATCGCCTTTTTGTTGTAGCTTTTCGTTCAGGAGTCTTATTTCTTTGGTGTAATCTTTAACGTCGTCTGTCTCCGAATTGGATATCAGCTGCACCAATGTCAAATTAAATAACTTGGCGATTTGATTTAACCGAGAGAGGTTAAGATCTGTAATCCCTGTTTCCATTTTTGAAAATGCAGGAATTGAAACGTCCAATTTCTTTGCTACATCTTGTTGCGTCCAACCTTTTTGTTGCCTGAGCAACCTGATCTTTTTGCCTAGTGTTTTCATTTGAAGATTTGTAATGGGTTAAGGTACGAAAAAAAATGCATAAACAATTTTTTTGGTGTGGTATTAAAAAAGTAAGGGCTTAAATCTGGATAGGAAACAGACACTCGGCAGGGCTTATTTTTAGTTTGATTATTGATTTTAAATTTGTTATACTTGCCATGAGGGTTTCCAGCTCTTGTCTTGATGAAATAGACCTAAGTGATAACATAACCATTATTTCATGTAAGATTAATATTAAAAAGAGGAAATTAGCGAAAAATTTCTACCAGCTTTTATGTCTTGGATTGGATTTATACAGGGTAACCGAAGTTCATTTGAGGAAATCTACGATACTTATATCGATGATTTGTACAGCTATGGTAAGCAGTATCATTATGATAAGGATACCGTGTTGGATTGTATCCACGACCTTTTTGTGCACTTATTTGATAATCCAAAAATAGCGAAGGACGTTCAGGTGAAATATTATCTTTTCGCGGCGTTGCGGCGGAAGCTGCTGCGGCTGAAGGTGGAGACTGTGGCTATCGACTCGCTTTCGGAAGACATGTATTGGACGAATAGCCACGAACTTGAACTCATCAACGATGAGGTGGAAGCCGGTGTCGTGAAAGTAATCAAAGAAAAGGTAGATGCATTGCCGAAGCGGCAGCGGGAAGTACTTTTTTTGCGCTATTACCTCGATTTTTCCTACGACGAGATTGCGCAGATGATGGGGGTAAATGTGGAGACCTGCAGGACATTGACGTTTCGGGCAATCAAGCAATTAAAAGTGGAATTGAAGCCCATTGAACTTTTTACTATTTTTTATATTTTTTTTAATAGATTTTAGTCTATGTTTTTGAAAATTATGCTCTATAGTTATAAAAGCATAGTTTGTGAAAACCAAGAAAGAAAAATTTAAGCACATATTCAACCTCACGCCAGAGCAGGGCTTGTCGAAAGAAGATAAGGCAAAGCTCTTTGAGCGGATTGTCCGCAGTACAGCCAAAAGACGTACCCGTAGGTTGCTATTCTATATTGGGCCGCTCGCCGCTGTGGCCTGCCTGTTAGTTTGCTTCAAGCTGTTCTTTCCAAGGGATGCAGCAATGGAGCCGAAGCTTGATATCGAAAGGATAGCATCCATCAGCCAAACGTTGAATACACACAAAGATAGCCTCCAGCTTATTTCTGTTGATCCGCATACCGAAAGCCATGCGATTTCATTTTTGAACGTAAAGGGTTCATCTGACATACTCGACTTGATGGGGCCTGAGCCTAAAGCAGCTACACCTCAATACCATACCCTATTTGTTCCTTACGGAAAAAGGCAGGAGTTTACGTTGCCAGACCACTCCAAGGTATGGCTCAATGCAGGTTCATACCTCACCTACACTCCAGATATGCTGGGCAAACCCCGCGAAGTATACCTCAATGGCGAAGGATATTTTGATGTCGCTCATACGGGTACAACGTTTATCGTTAGAACAAAAAACGCATCCGTAAAAGTTTTGGGCACCAGCTTTAATCTATCGTCGTATGAAGAGGATAAAAAAATGGCTATTGAATTAATTACGGGCAAGGTCGAACTGAGCAGTCCGCATTTCAAAGACATCACCATGGTGCCAGGTCAATTGATTACATATGATCTGCAACGGCAGAAAGTCATCGTGGATAGTAAAGCGGAAGGGAATGAAATTTTATGGACTAAAAAGCAGCTTGTACTAGACCGTCTGTCTACGAAAGATCTGATCAAAAAATTGGAACGTATTTATAATGTACGCATTCATGCTGACCCATCGGTGCTGGAAAATGCAACAGTCTATTCTGGCAGGATCAATCTGGATGTTGATATACTGACTTCGCTAAGTACGATATATGCGCTGAGAAACTATAGGATAACACAAGTAGAAAAGGAGGTGTGGATAAACAACAATTGATTACTAACCATAAAATTGGATAAAGAGGAATTGCGGTCCCCTTTATCCGTTTAAATTAAACGTTTCTAAAAATTTAATTTCATCAAAATTATGAAAAAAAAACAGGTGGGACAAAATCTCTCCTCTAGACAATTATTGTCACCTAAAATTAGGTATAATATGAAGATAGGATCCCTTGCCATTACAGGAGTTTTACTTTCTGTCAGTGCACTCGCGTTTCCCCAGCGAATAACGCTCAAAATGAAAAATGTACCCTTGAAGCATTTTCTGCAATCTGTTCAAAAACAGACTGATATTGCGCTGCTTTACCCTGAAAATTTATTGGCCGACAAACGGATAAACGTCGATATTGACAAAGAGGAGCTGGTGCCAGCGCTAAGGCAGGTGCTCCGGAAATTTAATTTGACGATTGCACAGGGGGCTGGGCAAATCACTGTAATACCCGACCTGACTGCCCGCAGTCAGCCAATTAGCAGACCGGTTGTTTTCCAGGAAAAAGTAACGGTCAAAGGGCGCATTTTTAATACGGCTGAACCTCCTGTTCCTCTTTCGGGTGTTACGGTAGCTGAAAAAGGCGGGATGGCCACGTCGGTCTCGGACGATGAAGGCTATTATTCGATCACGATAGCTAAAGGGAGCAGGTTGTCGTTTTCGGCAGTTGGCTTCTTGAGCAAAGAGGTGCTGGTGAATAAGACCGAAGCGAACCTTACGGTATCGCTTAAGGAAAATGTCTCGGATCTGGATGAGGTGGTGGTCGTGGGGATGACGGAAATGCAGCGAAAACATATAGCCAGTTCTGTCGCCTCATTGGATATTAAATCCAATATCGAAGGAAAACCTATTACCAATCTTTCGCAGTCGCTGCAGGGCGGTGTTACAGGACTTACCGTTCAGCAAGGCTCAGGCCTGCCGGGGGGTGATGCGGCCAGTATTAAAATACGGGGTATTTCGACGTTAAATAATTCGGACCCGCTGGTGCTTGTCGACGGCGTACCCATGGATATGAATCATATCGATCCGGTAACGGTGGAGAGTGTAACCATATTAAAAGATGCGGCTGCAGCAGCTATATATGGTGCCAGGGCGGCGAACGGTGTTATTTTGGTGACGACCAAACGCGGGAAAGCGGGGCAGATCAATGTGCTCTACGATGGTTACTACGGTCAGCAATCGCCGACAATCCTCCCTGAATTTGTGGATGCGCCTACTTACATGCGTATGTATAACTATGCGCAGGTGGCCTCCGGAGGGCAAATATTGTATACGGATGAGCAGATTAGCAAAACCGAATCTGGGGAAGATCCCATCAATTATCCGAATACCAATTGGACGGATATTGTTATCGATGATTATAGTCCGCTAACCTCCCATTCTTTAGCTGTGAGCGGTGGAAATGATGTGGCGCGATTTGCGGTAACGGGCAATTACATGTATCAGAAAGGGATGTTGCCGCTCAACAAGATGGATCGCTTTAATATCCGTGCGAATACCTCCGTATCGCTTTCGAAGCGGTTTTTGATTAATCTGGATGTTTTGGGTATCAGACGGAATACCTTGTACCCAAACCGAACCATCGATAATGGAGGCAGCAGAATCTTGGACGACCTTTATCGGCTGCCGCCTACGGTACTGCCCAAATATCCACAAGAGGAGGGATGGCCAACCATCTATGGTCGGTATGCGGATATTGTCAACCCACTGGCTTATGAAGAGGTTGGCGGTACCATTGGGTATCAATATGATCAGGCAACAATCAATCTACAGCCAAAATGGTCTATTACTGACAATTTAAACTTGCGGGGGCAGTTTAGCTATAGGCTCAACAGTGATGTTTATAAGCAAAACCGGGATAATTTCTATTTCTTCGATTATTATACCAAACAGTTGGTACAGACCTGGGCGGTACAGCGGAATGCATATTCGGAGACCAGAAATACCTATTATTATTTGAGCGGCGCGCTGGATTACAACAAGACGTTCAAAAAGCATAATCTCTTTGCCATGGGTGGATTTTCTGTTGAAAAATTTAATGAGGGTTATTGGAAAGAATCGTCGTTGGTGTCGAGCTACGCGAAAGCAAATTATTCGTACGACAACCGCTATCTTGCCGAGCTATCCTTTCGTGCAGATGGTTCTTCCAAATTTGGCCCTGGAAAGAAATATGGTTATTTCCCGTCCATCGCATTGGGATGGAACCTACATAATGAAGCCTTTTTTCATGTGGATGCGATCAGTAATCTGAAGCTGAGGGCTTCGTATGGACAGCTTGGCAATGAGAATATTGGTTTATATCTGTACCAAAATCTTATCAATGCGACCAATGGAACAGAGTCTGTATGGGGTAATCCAAACATTACCTGGGAAAAGGTGAATATCCTGGATGTGGGCTTGGATCTGTCGGTTTTCAAAAATAAGCTTTCTTTGACCTTTGATTATTACGACAAAAAAACGAAGGATGTGCTTCTGAAACCTACTGTGGCACCCTCCGGCGCTATTGGTTCGGCTCCTTTGAATGCAGGTAAGGTGAGCAATACCGGAATGGAACTGTCGCTGAATTATAACGATAAGCTCGGCGATGACTTTAGTTTTTCGATAAGACCGGGCATCTCTTACAATAAGAATAAGATTACTGAACTATTGGGTGGTCCGTACTATTCGGGTATCTCGACGAATGAGGTGGGGTATGCTATAAAGAGTCATTATGGTTATGTAACGGATGGTATTTTGCAATATGCTGATTTTGCTACTGATAAAAAAACAGCATTGGTTCCGGCGCTCGCGGGCGAAGGCCCGGGCGATATCAAGTATGTTGACCTTAATGGCGACGGTATGATTGACGAGAGCGACCAAAAAGTGATCGGTGACCCTACGCCGAGGATCAATTATTTTAGTAATGTAAGTTTCAGTTACAAGAACTTCGATTTTGAGTTTTTGTTGCAGGGGGCAGGTAACCACGATTATTCGGCAAATCTCGGGGGTAAATCTGCCGGTTACTTATGGCATCCGCTGAACTTGAGTGCCTCGGGTGGTATCCCGACAACCTATCGGGCGGCGAATACCTGGCGCGAAAATAACCAGGATGCCATCTATCCTCGTTTGCTGGCAAATCCGGCAAATAACGTGCTGCGCAGTGACTTTTGGTTGTTTAATGCGAAGTACCTCCGTGTCAAATTTATTCAGGCTGGGTACCGATTGAATAGCGCCTACCTCAATAAATACGGAATTAAAAATGCGCGCTTTTACATCAATACGCAAAATCCTTTTCTCTTTACCAAATTGAAAATGGCTGATCCGGAGTCGCAAGGGGGATCGTGGACCTATGGTATGATGCGTATATTTTCTGTTGGGTTAACGGCTAATTTCTAATAAACATGAATACAATAAAAACTAAGATAAAATTACTGAGCCTACTTGTGGTGGTCCTGTCAACTAGCTCATGTGAAAAATTCCTGACGATCGACAGTCCGGACGGTGTATCGGACGAGCAGTGGTGGAATACAGAAACAGATGGGTATAATGCCTTGGGAACTGTTTATGCGGGAATACCGGGGGGCAGTTCTGGGCGGAACATCATGTATTATGCTGGACTTACGGACGAAGCCGTACAGCGCGGTGACTTTAAAGGTGATTACGACGGTTTCACCCGCGGCCTGGCCTCTAGCCGCTGGGGGGTGTCGAATAGCTTATGGGCAGATGATTATACGTGTATCCGTCGGGCCAACAGGTTTTTGGAAAACATAGACGGGGCTTATATTGATGCCGAACTGAAAGAAAGGATGAAGCTGGAGGCTAGGGCATTGAGAGCGTATTATCACATGGAATTGATGTTGGTGTTTGGTGATATCCCCTTATTGACCCAGTCTTTGACGCCGACGGAAAATCAGTCTTCTCGAACCGCTCAAAAAGAGGTATACGATTTTATTGTAGCCGAATTGAAGGACTGTGCTGCCAAGCTGCCGGCAAGTTATGTAAATGCTGATCGGTGGCGGATGACAAGCGGTGTTTGCCTATCGCTGCTGTCGCGACTGGGATTGTACTATAAAGATTTTGAACTTGCGAAGGCTTCGGCAAAGCAGGTGATCGACTCCAAAGTATATAAACTCTGGATCAGTACGACAAATAAAAATGACAGTTATTCGGAGCTCTTTAGCTACGCGGGTGAACTGAATGATGAACGGATATTTTTTAAAGAAAATGGCTGCGCGAATGCCTGGACATCTTTTGCTCCTTTTGGTATCGGGGGCGAAACTTATCTGTCGCCCACGAATACGGTAGTCAATAATTTTGAAACCAAACAGGGCAAGACCATCCAGGAGCTTGGACGTGACTCGGTGCTGATCTATCAGCGTAATCCAAATTATAAAAACAACAGGGATCCACGGTTGGCAGCGTCGGTTTTTTCACCGAACGATAAATTTCAGAACCAATATACCCTTGATCCTTTTTATAATCCGACAGATAAAATCGGTGAAACGAAGTCTACTGCCACAGGGTATTGGATAAAGAAATATATTGATGCCAGAGATCGTCAGGCTAAGAGCGGAAGTCTTGATTTTATGATCATACGCTATGCTGAAATATTGCTCAACTATGCGGAGGCAATGATAGAGACGGGGCAGTGGAGTAATGCTGAAACGCTTGCTGCGATCAATGAAGTGCGGGCAAGGGCAGCGATGCCTGCTGTTAACAGTGGGATATACGGCACGCAGGCAAAAATGCGCGATCTCATTCGTCGGGAGCGTCAGGCGGAACTTGCTTTTGAAGGAAGCCGTTATTTCGATATCCGCCGTTGGGGGATCGATGAAGCTGTAATGAATGGTGAGGTCTTTGGAGCCACAAACCCTAAAACGGGAGAACTTGTGCGGGTACAGAGCCGTATGTACAAAAGAAATCGCGAGGGCCTGTGGCCTATTCCAGAGGCTGAAATCATTGCAAATCGCAATATGGTGCAAAATCCAAATTATTAATATTTCATACTGATGAAAAAGAAAATAAAGATCGTTTTGTTGGGCCTGCTCCTGCTGCAGGCTGTTGTGGGCTTGCAGGGATGTCGCAAGACCTATAGTCCAGGTGATTGGAATTTGCTGCCGGCGAAAGAGCCGGAGCAGCCCCAGGAGCCCGATGATACAGCTACCAAAAGTTTGAAAGTGATGTCGCTCAATATGAATGTGGGTACAACCGTTGCGAACTTTGATGCTATGTTGGATCTGATTAAAGAATATGATCCTGACCTATTGTTTTTGCGGCAGGTGGATAGTGCGACGACCCGGGCGGGGAAAGTAGATCGTCCGGCTGCCATCGGGAAAGCATTGGGTATGGTATCCTATTTCAGGAAAAATATAGATTACCAGACGGGGGGATTTGGGAATGCCGTGTTGTCCAAATTTCCGGTGAAGGAGAAATATAGCCAATTGTTGAGTCGTGAGGAGGGGAGTACGGCCGAGCTTCGGAGTATGGTGATGATTAAAGTGGAGGTACAGGAAGGGCATGCACTGTATTTTGCGGGCACTGAGCTGGATCCATCGGTTGCCAATAACCGGGCGCTTCAAGTCGTTGACTTGCTCAATGCGACGGAGAAATTGATGCAACCCGTGATTTTGGTCGGTAATCTCAATGAACAGGAGTCGGCCAATGGTCCTGTACTATCTTATCTTAAGGGCAGCTTTACCTTTGCGTGTTTAGGTACTGGGTGCCCCTGGAATGCACCAAAAGATAAACCCACAGGTGTATTTGACTATATCACCTTTAAGAATATGGACGATAAGCTCCAACTCAGTAAATATGGCCCTTTTTCTAAATCGGCCAATAACTTTCTGCCGATGACTGCAGAGTTCAAATTAAAACTTCCTAAATAAATTATACCATGAAAAAAATAATTCTTGGGGCGATGGCCCTGTTAAATTTAATGAGCTGCAGTGGGGATGAGAAATTAGATCTTACGCCTCCTGCAAAGAAGAAGTTGGTCACCATGACGTACAATATTCACCATGGGGCACCTGAAAATTCAGAGGTGGTCAATCTGGCTAATATTGCTGCGGTGATAAAAAGCAGTGGAGCGGAAGTTGTTGCACTTCAGGAAGTGGATGTCAATGTGGCACGTTCGGGTAAAGTGAATCAGGCTGCGGAGCTGGCAAAGCTACTGGGAATGGAATATCATTTTTCGAAGTCCATTGATTATAATGGTGGTGAATATGGTGTGGCTATTTTAAGTAAGTATCCGATGACCAACAAGCGGCGGGAGTTGCTGCCCATGCCGACAGCGGGCGAACAACGCAGTATTGCTGTGGCCACGGTGACTCTGCCCGATGGCAAAAGCATTGAATTTGCATCGACGCATCTGGATCTGAATGTGCCTAACAGGACCGCACAGGCTGAATTTTTGAACCAGCTGAGCACTTCGTTAAACAAGGCGCTTTTTGTAGGGGGAGACTATAATGCAATACCGTCGAGCAGCGAAATGCTCAAACTTAAAGAGCGGTTTACTTTTTCTTGTATGAGCAGCTGTCCGCTTTCATTCCCGGTTAAGACACCGACGAAAGCCATTGATTTTGTTTTATTTAATGCTCAGGCCGCCAGTAGCTATACCTTGGTTTCATCCGTTGCGCTGACCGGTCAATATGCATCAGATCATTTGCCTGTATCGGTTGTATTTCAATACGATTAAGAAACAGCCAAGAGCGCTGGATAACAAGAAAGATGTGGCATCAGTAGTAAGAAAGATTAGGCCTTGATAAAGAGAAGATTGAGACGTTGATCATGAGGATTTGGCGGCCTAGTAAAAAGGGTGCAGTAAGGGAGTCTTGTATTGGACTCCCTTTTTTATGTACTGATGTAGACTGCTTTTTTCTATAAAATTTTTCATGCAAAACCGATTTTGCCAAACGAAATGGATTTGAGGTTTGTTTAATTCATTGTTGTAAACCTGCAAAACAGGCGGCGCAGATGTGTCTGAGTTATTCCAACGAACTATTTATATATAATGCTAACTATTAAACAAGATGCGATTTTGGCTAAAAGCTAAAACGTTTTAAAACCAACAATTATTAGACATGAGCAATGTTGATTTAAAGACAATGGTGCGCTTGACTGGGAAATCCAGGTTGTTTTTCTCACTGATTGTGCTGGCAGGTACGATCACTCACGCACAATCAGCTCCGAGAGCCATTCTGGAGAGCAGTTTCCTGAAGGAGACAAAAACTAACCAACAACAATTAACAGGTAAAGTGCTGGACAGCAATGGGAAGCCAATTGCAGGTGTGACTATCACTGTCAAAGGAACTGCTAAAAGTACACAGTCTGACGCATCGGGAAATTTCACGCTGGATGCGAAGGCGGGGCAAGTACTGGTGGCGACTTCCATCGGCTACAAAACCAAAGAAGCCTTTGTGGAGGACAGCAGTGTTTCGATTCAACTGGAGGCTGATCAGAGTCAATTGGATGAAGTGGTCGTTGTCGGATACGGTACACAAAGGCTAAAGGAGGTCACTTCCTCCGTTGCGCATGTGAGCGCAGACCAATTTCGTCAAAGTGGTGCGCGAAATCCCTTAGATCTTATACAGGGTAAAGTGGCGGGTTTACAGGTGTCCAGAAGCGGTTCTAACCCAAATTCAGGTGTAGCGACGCAATTGCGCGGAGCAATTTCTGTGACCGGAAGTGCAAGTCCTTTATTTGTAATTGATGGAATACCTGGCGGAAATCCGGATCTGCTCCAACAGGATGATATCGAGTCTGTGGATGTTTTGAAAGATGGTTCGGGCGCGGCGATCTATGGTACCAGTGCCAACGCAGGTGTCATATTGATTACGACCAAGCGAGGAAAGCCGGGAAAATCGGTATTTAACTATTCCAATTATTTTCGAAAGGAATTTGTGTATAATAGACCCGATTTTTTGACTCCACAGGAATTCAGGGATAAGATTGCATCGGGCGAATTAAAGCAGCCGGATTTTGGCCACTCAACAGACTTTTTTGAAGATTTGATCAACAAGGATAATTTTTCACAAAATCACAATCTATCCCTGTCTGGTGGCAATGAATCGACCACATATCGTGGTAGTGTAAATTTCAGAAATCTGGAAGGTATCGCCAAGGAAAATTCGCGGAAGGAATATACGGTGCGCGCCAGTATTAATCAGAAAGGTTTGAATGACCGCTTGAATGTATTGATGAACATCGCGACGAATACCAACAATGCGAATCTGCTGGGCGGGGGCGGCTGGGAGAGTGAGGCGACTAAAAATCCCACCTTGTCAAATTTTAATGACGATGGATCGTATCGTTACGACCGCACAAGCACAAATGAATTTGCACGCTTATTTACGGAAACCAGTTACCGGAAGCAACAAACATCGTCGCTGGATGGAAAGGCGGATCTTACCATCATTGAGGGACTAAAAGCCAGCGTGTTTGGATCGGTGCAACGCAACTCGTATATCGATGGTTCGTATCGGGCATTGAACAGTGAAGCGTCTATGGAAGATGAGGATTATCCGGGTGGAGGCTATGCTTCGAAATCGAATTTGCTGAATGAGCGGTATGCGTTTGAGCCTACACTCCAATATAACACAACCCTTGCTGAGAAGCATAGCATAACAGCATTAGCTGGCTATAGTTATCGTTATGAGAAAGATGAGGGGCAGAGTGCAGATAATAGGGGTTTTATAAATGATCGTTTTCATGAGGATAACCTTTCGGAAGGGCAAGCATTACGCGATGGTCGTGCTAATATGGACAGCTACAAGAATGACAATACGTTGATTGCTTTTTTTGGAAGGGTAAATTATACGTATTCCGATAAGTATATGGCTCAGTTTATCCTTAGACGAGAAGGTTCTTCTAAATTTGGTGCAAACAATAAGTGGGGCAGTTTTCCTGCCGTATCGGTAGGCTGGAATATCAGCAATGAAGACTTTATGCAGGATGTTGATTTTATCAACAATTTGAAGCTTCGTGCGGGTTATGGAGAAACGGGAAATACAGGGTTTTCCAACAACGCTTCCCGATTGACATTAGGGGGCGGCGGAAAGTACCTATACCCCGACGGAGCCTACCGGGAAACCTACGGTCCTGATCGTAACCCCAACCCTAACTTGCGTTGGGAGACAAAAAAGGAGACGAATATCGGTGTCGATTTCACGCTATTCAGCAACAAACTTTCGGGTTCGATTGATGTTTTTCAGCGTAAAACCGTTGATCTGTTGGATACGTACACTACACCTCAACCACCTTACATACGAGAGAATGTCTATTCCAATGTGGGTACTCTTTCTTCCAAAGGTATTGAATTGGCGCTAAGTTATCGCGCTATTGAACGTGACAATTTCAAATGGAATATGGACTTTACAGCGAGTACGTTGAAGAATGTAATGGATAGTTACTCGAATGATATTTTTACGGTTAAGTATAAGGAGTTTGGGGACATCGGCGGAGCAGGTGCCCTCGGCAACGCATTTACCACCTATGAAGGACATCGCATCGGGGAGTTTTTCGGTAAAAGATTTGCCGGATTTGATGCGGATGGGAAATGGCTATTTTATAACCGAAATGGTGAGGCGGTAAGAAATGATCAGATTAATAATTCTCGGGATGATCTCAACGCTTCGGATTTATCGGTGATCGGAAATGCTGTACCCAAATATTATCTTTCGTGGACAAACAATTTTTCCTATAAAAATTTTGACCTCAGGGTGTTTATGCGTGGGAAATTTGATTATGACATCTTAAATACGACTGCGCTTTCGTATGGTAATAAAGTGTGGTCGGGCAACCTGTTGAGAGATGCTTTCACCAAATACAAAGATATAAACGATACCTATATGTATTCGGACTATTACCTCGAAAGTGGAAGTCACTTAAAAATTGACGAAGTCACCTTGGGCTATCGATTTAAATTAAAAAATGACAGCTGGGTAAACAACCTGCGTGCTTACATGACTGTACAAAACCTGGCGACGATATCCGGTTACTCGGGCAACGATCCGGATTTGGTATTGGATACGGGTTTGGGGAATGAAGTGAATGGGCAGCGCTTGGGGATCGACAGCCGCGGTCCTTATCCGAATACGCGGTCGCTTTTGTTTGGTGTAAATTTTAGTTTCTAATTCCTATGAAAAATATTTTTAAAATTTTAATGCTTGCGTGCGTCGTCAGTGCGTCAAGTTGTACAAAATTGGATGAAAATGCTTACGATGTTATTGTCGCAGAAGATTTTTATGCAAATAAGAATGAAGTGATTTCTGCTGTATTGCGACCGTATACCCACGCCAACGCCTGGATATCGCCCTCGGGACAGGATGGCTGGTGGCGTCCAGCCGAATTATCGGCCGATCAATTGGCCTGGCCAACAAAAGGGCGGCATGGAGAAGATAATGGAAAATGGAAACGCCTTCATTACCATACTTGGACGGTCGATGAAGGTGGGTTGAATCAAGCCTGGGTACTGATGTACTGGGGGGTAGGTCTATGTAATAGCCCCATCGATATTCTTGAAAAATCTGATGTGGCCAGTATGGGAATTACAACGGAAGAAAAGAATCAATACATTGCCGAGCTTAAGCTTTTACGCGCATTGCACTACCTGAAGCTGATGGATCTTTTCGGAAATATTCCGATAACCACAAAAGCGCCCACTACTGCTGAAGAACCTCTTCCGGAGCCCTCTTCTACCAAAGAAGTGTTTGAATTTATTGAGAAAGAAATTCGAGATAATATTGACTTAGCCCCAAAATTATCGCGGGCGATGTTGGGTCGGGTGTCGCAGGCTACAGGGTACGCGATGCTAGTCGAACTATATTTAAATGCTGAGAAATGGTATGGACAGCCGAGATGGGATGACTGTATCGCGGCAGCTGATAAGTTGATATCGGGTGACGGGGGTGGTTTGAATGGTGCCATGGAATTAGATCCGAATATTAAGGACGCTTATGTTCCGACGAATGATCTCTCCAAGGAAACCATTTTTTCTATCGCTTACGATTATAAAAAAGCTGATTTTTCGGCGGGTTTTCCGAGTGAGTTCTATCATTTTGTGCAGAGTGAAATCTATGGTGGCGGCAGAAACGGAAATAATGGGATTGTATTGGTTCCCGGTGTTTTCGGTCAGTATGCAGCAAATGATCTACGGAAAAAGGAATGGTTTTTAAGTGGCCCAATGGTGAAATTTGTGGACGGTAAAATGGTTGAAGGATCGGAAGAGTATAAAGGTGAACAGCTTGTCTTTGTGGATTATATTCGTCGGGCAAAATCGGGGGGTACATCGTCTACCATGAGCGACGGTGAAGAAAACAGTGGAATCCGATTTAATAAATATAAAATTGGAAATAACGTCGAAGGGAATGTGAATGGCGTTGTTATACCTGTTAATGAAAATTACAACAATACCGATTGGAATGTGTATCGCTTGAGCTGGATTTATTTTGCGAAAGCCGAAGCGCTGATGCGCAAAAGCGGCGGTACTGCTTCACAAGTTGCAGTTGACTTGATTAATATGTGCAAAAAAAGGGCATTTGCTGATGCCGACTGGGCGGCAGCACAATACAATACGAGTACGCTGACGTTAGATGAGCTTTTGGCGGAGCGTGGGCGTGAGTTTATTTTTGAGGGGTTCAGAAGGCGTGATTTAATCCGTTTTGGTAAATTTCATACCGCAACGTGGTGGGATCATAAACCTACTGCTGAAAACAAAACGGTGTTTCCGATACCTCAACAGCAGATATCGATGAATCCCAACTTAAAGCAAAATCCTGGTTACTAAGATGCTTTGGGTTAGGAGCGGTTAGGGGGGTAATTTACATTTGAATAATGTTATTATGTTAGGGGTACCAGCAGAGCTGCGGTACCCCATACTATAAAGGGATAAAAGGGACAAATTAGTTTTGACGTTTAATGCTGATGTTTAGATAGCGACTGTTGTCATATCCGCTCAAAGCATTGACGATAACGACACCATATTTTTCGTCTGGTGTCTTAAAGTAGAACATGCTGCCCACTTTAAGATCATTTAGCGAAAGGTTGGTCGTTTTGCGGGAAATTGCATTGTTCTGAATAACTGTTCCAGATGTTAAGGTGTTTAGAAATGTGGAGGCCTGATTGGTCTGTATACCGGAAAAATAGGTTGCCCGGCCTTTTCCGGATAGATCCGTAAAGTCGAAAGCTTTAAAGGGAATTGGACTGGCTTGTAGCGAATAGATATTATAGGAATAGGTAATGGCACCATTGGCTTCTACTTTATAGGTGCGATACATCCCCAGATCGATTTTTCCTGCATTCGCTTTGGCTTCAGCATAGGTATATGTTTTCCCTTCCATCAGATCAATAAAGCAAGCGCTGCTTTGCGCTGTGCTATCTGGCATATAGAGCACGCGATTGTTCAGATGGGCGTAATCTGATAGCACATTATAGGTCACTGAAGTATAGCCATCGCCCATAAATACGCCTTCGCTGTCCACCGCCATTATTCGAAAAGTGGTAAGACCCACCTTATCGGCCTTAATTTTATAAACATAGCGGAGGCTTCTTTTTTCGCCGTCTGCCAATGGGATTTTGAGCGCTGCTGCACCGGCGCCATTGTAAAAGATCCATACCTGATGCATGTCTTTGGAAGCTGAGCTAATCGTAAAATCGACATAGATGGAGTCTCCGGAAGCAACATCCTTGTAAGTACCAATACTAAATTCATTTTCTTGGTGCAGCGTCACTTTAACATCCGTAAACTGATTGAAAATATTGTCGCCTTCCCGTTTGCAGGAAAGCAATATGCTGAAGAGGATAAGGAGCAATAAATATTTCTTTTTCATAATTAGTTGTTTAGTGGATCGAATGTACCGCCTTCATAACCGATTGTTTGTTCGAGCAATGGAGAGGAGCTCATAAAGGTATTTGGCAGTGGGTAGAAATAATAATAATCACGGAAAGCAAAGGCTCCATTCGCGCTTTCTGCGCGTAAATTATAGGGATATTTGAAGTAATTCAATACGGTATCTCTATTGTTCATGTCCAAACGCTCGCGATGCATGATCCCGGCAGCGTTCTTTGCTTCTAATATTTTCTTTAGAGCATCGGATTTGGTTTCGAACAGATACGTTTGGATCGTTCCTTCGAGGGTATGCATGCGACGCGTCCGTCGTAGGTCGTGATAGCGCTTGCCTTCAAAAGCGAATTCAATTTGCCGTTCGTTCATCAGTAGATCGCGCATCTGTTCTTTGTTGGCAGCAAGGGACAAACCGTAATCGTATTTCCCCTGTTCGATGCCGGCGCGTTGCCGGATACTACGGATCAGTTCTTTAGCGAGCGCCAGATCGCCTGTTTCATTTGCTGATTCAGCATAATTCATCATGACTTCGGCAAATCGGATTTCAATCCAGTCCATACCATTGCCGCCTATGTCATTGAAAATGCCCACAGATGCAGATGAAAGTGATGGATTGACAAATTTTTTGCAATAAAAGGATTTTATGGAGGATTCTCCGTCTGCATTGGTGTAGTTCCACTGTTTTCGTCCTGTCTTGCCGCTCAATGGCCAGTCTGCACCGTTATAGACGATGGTGTTTTTGAACCGTGGATCTCTGTTTTTCCAAAAAAGCGCATCATCATATAGGAGGTTATCCCCGTTGGCGGGTGTGCCATCTTTCATGCGATAGGCTTTGAGCAAAAGGGTGGTCGGAACATAATAATCTGCTGGTGCTCCGCCTTCGGAGGCGGGGCGCGATGCGCGTTCGACAATAGTGTAACGCTTAGGTGATGTGGCAGAATAGGAACGAAGTAGTACCGCTTCTGTATTGGCTATGCCTTCTTTTAAAAAGATTTCATTATAGTTGGGCATTAAGGCCCGCCCAGTAGCTTGACAGAGTTCATAGGCTTCTTTGCTTGCCTGAAAAGCAGTTTGCCAACGTTGTGCTTCGTAGGGATGCGCTGCATTGTCGGTTGGATTAAACTGTGGACTGGCCCAGTATAGCAGCGCTTTGGCTTTCAGCGCTGCTGCTGCTGCTTTGGTAATTTTACCGCGGCCAGTGCCATCGTCCCAGGTTACGCCATCTAAATTCGTCATTGCAGCATCCAAGTCGCTGACGATTTGTGTAAAGCATGCTTTTGCGGATACCCGACCACTTAACTCCAGTTTGTCTGGATTTTGAGGGTCGAGTACAAGGGGCACGCCACCGTAGAGCCGTGTAAGCTCAAAATATACTATGGCGCGTAGGGCATAAAACTGTCCTAAAAATTTCTTCTTGACCTCTGGTGGCAGGGTTCCTGCTGGAATATAGGCGATCGCATTGTTGCAGCGTGCAATGTCAAAGTAGCGGTTATCCCCAATATTGGTACCCTGGTATTTGGTGGCAATGTATTTGACATCATTAAGTGTGATTTCCCCACTCAGACCCAATACTTTTTTGCTGGCTGCATTCGTTCCCGAAAAGTAGTTTTCGTCACTGGCATAGTGCATCTGCATATCGTTTGTTGTGACTTCATGCGGATGGGTAGGCATGATCATGCTATAGGTACCAGCCAGATAGTATTCAATGGCACCTTCGTTGTCCCAAATGCGGGCGTCCAGACCACCATGATCTACGAGCTCAAAAAAATCATCTTTACAGCTCTGTGTCATCAGGGCTGTACTCGACGCCACCAATAAGGCTATTATGTATGTAAAATGTCTTTTCATGTCTTAAAATTTTAAATACCAAAGTTTAAACCAAAGGAAATCGTACGGATTGTGGGATAATTGTACAAAGAAGAGGAATAGGGGTCGCGGTGTTTAAATGGTGCGACAATGGTCCATAGGTTATTACCCGACAGCATCAGCTTGAGCGAGCGTACATTGATCTTATCTGTAAAGGTTTTAGGGACACTCCAGTTGAACACCATATTGTTGATCCGGATGGTTGTACCATCTTCTGCCCAAAAGGTAGAATTCCACTTTTTCATCATCGCAGCATCGTCATATCTTGGGAATTTTCCATTGGGGTTTTCCAACGACCAATGGTCTTCCCAAAAACTTGGAACATTCACGAATGCAGTAGGAGCGGTCATGGCTTGGGACTCATAGAATACCTTTCCGCCAAATACGGCCCTGAAATTGGTGTTTAAGGAGAACGATTTATAAGCCAAGCCAACGGTGATCCCTGTTGAAAAAACCGGCGATGTATTATCAAACATGGTGGTTAGGTCTTTTTCGGTGATCTTGCCATCGCCATTGGTGTCTTCGTATACGGTCCAGCCGACCTGTGGTACTTTGCCGTCGATGGTATAGTTGGGGTTTTTGGCCAAGAAATTATCCACTTCCTGTTGTGTACGTAACATATCCTGATAGATCAGTCCATAATTTGAACTGTTGTATTTACGGGAGTCTGTTCCCATTTCCACCTTCCAGTCTGGATAGGAGAAATCCCATAGCTGGAATTTGTTGAAGTACATTTGGGTCGTGTAACTTGCCGAATAGCCAAAGTTCATATTGGTGGAAAGTTTGAATCCGTTGGAGAAGGTGTTTTGGTAACCCAAGGAAAATTCGGTACCCCAGCCTCTTCGTTTCTGGTAGTTGACGACTGGTGCTTTGAATCCGGCGTACATCGGAAAATTCTCGTCGTTACCTTTGTCAAATACATCGTACGAGTTTCGGAGATAGTATTCGAACCCAAAGCTCAGTTTGTTGTCAAACCAGCGGGATTCTATTCCGAAGTTGAAGGTACGGTGTTTCTCCCAGGAGATATCGGGATTGGCAATAATGGTTGGGTTGAGTGATGCGACCGGTGTTTCGCCGTAGAGATAGCCTGTATTGACGAGGTCGACACTGAACCGTTCTTGCCATAGCCGCGCTAACACACGGTCTTCACCTACCAGTCCATAGTTAGCCCTTAGTTTTAAGTAGCTGATATAATTGAGGTCTTTAAAAAATTCTTCGTCACTGACCACCCAACCAGTCGCGACCGTGGGGAATACCCCCCAGATATTACCTTTCGCAAAATTGGAGGAGGCATCGACACGGGTAATCACTTCAAGTAGATACTTTTTCTTGTAATCGTAATTGAGCCTTCCAAAGAAGGATCGTTTGACGGCTTCGGTGATTGATCGGTCGGACCGCGTGAAAGTCGATTGGTCGAATGCCCAATATTCATCTAAATTTAGCAGCTGTTGATTGGTCCAGTAAGCGGATAATCCTTCTGCATTGGAAGCCGACTGCTCTGCACCTACCATGAGATCAAGGCTATGCTTTCCAAAAGTATTTGCATATTGTAATACGATATTTCCCTGGTAACTATTCCCTTTACCCAAGGAGGGTAAAATCCTTGTCTTGCTACCATCCATACGAAACACTTTGTCTACGGTGTTGGTGTAGAGCTTGTTGTTGTTGCCTGTGCGTACAAACTCGTATAGATCGTAAGCCGGGAGGTATTCTTGGCCACTGGAAGATGTTCCCGAATTGGAGATCTGTATGCGGGCGCTGAATCCTTTGAGGTATTCTGGCGCATAATTTAGGGAGGCGTTAATGTTATAATTTGCGTTGCTGCGTTTTTGGTAGTAGCCTGAGTTGATGATTGCCAGTGGATTGGTATTGCTATTGGCATTGATGTTACTGAAGTTTACCGGTAGGCCATCGATCTGTATGGGTACCCATTGCGGCGTCGTAATCAGGGTTTGATAGAAGTTTTGATCGCGGTCGTCGGATAGGCTGTTTTGGCTATTGGTCTTTGTATTATTTACATTAAAGGCAATATCAGCTTTTAAACCGTCAATAATTTGTGTATTGAAGCCGGATCGGAATGAATATTTCTGTTGGCTCATACCTGCATAGTTACCGTCTTCTTTTTGATAGCTTCCGCCTGCAAAGAAGGTTATCTTTTCACTTCCACCGGAAATGGATAGGTTATGGCGTTCCATTTTAGAGGGTTTCCAAAGTTCATCATACCAGCTTTTATACGGATTTGTTTTTAAATAGGCTAAGTCTTCATCCGAAAAGAAGTCTGTGGGTTGGGCATTATTGAGTGCGTAGGTTTCGTTCAGTAATTTGGCGTGTTGATAGGCTGAAAGCATTTTTGGCTTTACCGTAGCGTCTGAGATACCGAGGTAACCGTTGTAGGTGAGCTGTGTCTTTCCTGCCTGCCCTCTTTTGGTGGTGACTAGGATAACCCCTTTTGCTCCGGAGGCTCCATAAATGGCTGCGGATGCGTCTTTAAGAATCGAAATGTTTTCTACCATGGACGCATCTAGGTTTTCAAAGACATCGGATGATGAAATAATACCGTCAATAACATACAGTGGCTCATTGGTTACCCCTTGCAATTTGGCTTGGTCTGAGGCGAAAGCATTACGAACATTGAGGGTAACTGCTGCTCCTGGCCTGCCCGAAGACTCGCTTACGCCCAATCCTGCGACGCGGTCGCGTAGGGCTGCGGCAATATTGGCTGCCGGGATGTCCTGGATTTCTTTTGGGTCAACAGAGGCCACGGCACCCAAGACTTCGCGCCGTTTTTTTGTGCCGTATCCGACCACGACAACCTCATCTATGCTGGTATTGGACTCGAGTCGGATTGTGATATTGGTTTTGCCCTTCGTGTCTATTTCTTGTACTTTATAGCCCACATAGCTCACAACAATAACTGTATTGTCTGCAGGAAGGTTGATATGGAACACCCCATCTTCTCCTGTTTTTACGCCGGCTTTGCTGCCTTTGACCAGAATAGTTGCGCCGTGGACAGGCTTGCCGTCTTGATCAAGCACACGGCCGGTGACACCAGCAAATTTTGTGGAAAGCAGAAGTGGAGAATTTGTTGTTGGCAATGCAAAAACCGGGGCTGGCGAGAGCGCAAGCAGGGGGCAAAGAAGCTTGATACTCCGCTTTAGCAAAGATTTTTTGAAAAATGGATAATTCATACATTTAACTTGTTTATAATAGGTTTTAAAAAGCGTTTTACGGCAGATTAATTGGTTATCGTGCAAACCTGAACAAGTTCGTATTATCCACTATTTTGCGTGGACGATATTCCATTAAAGAATTGCTTTGTAACAGGTTTGTTGGGTAATGATAGGGGTAATTTTTTAATCAACTGTCCTGAACTGTTGGCTCGGCTGTAAATGAAATGAGCGCAGCTACTTAAAACATTTTTTGGAATGGCCAAAATAAAGGAAGTGATATATTAAACTTATTTACTAAATATTTTAGTTTTTTTTTGTTATATTTGTATTGATAACCAAAAACTTAAATTATTATGGCAAGATTAAAATCGATTGGTAAATATGTTGATCCCCGTACTGACTTTGGTTGGAAGCTTTATTTCGGGCGAGAGGAAAATAAGATTCTTTTAATCGAATTCCTCAATAGCTTATTTGAAGGTGAGAAAATAATTTCCGATTTATTTTATAAGTCTATAGAGTATGACGGTGATCAAGAAGATATGCGAAGGGTTGTTTTTGATTTACATTGTATCGGTACAGATGGAGAGATATTTATTATAGAGATGCAGCAGTTATTTCAGGAATATTTCAAGGATCGCGCTGTCTATTATACGTCACGTTTGATTAATAAGCAATTGTCAAAGGGGAAGAAGGGTAATGATTACTGTTTACCTGTGATTTATTTTATAGGGGTTTTAGAATTTAAACTTCATGGGGAGGATGAGGCTTTTCTTTTGCGCAAGACTGATCGTCCTTATTTCTATGATGTCGCATTATGTGATAAGACAACGCATGAAATCTTTTATAATAAGCTGGGGTATAAACTAGTGTCTTTGCCGATGTTTAATAAAAAGCCCGGGGAGCTTCAATCAGTCATGAATCAGTGGTTATATGTACTTAAACACTTGAGTACCATGGATAAATTACCGTCTTTTTTGGATAAAAGGATATTTGGCCTTATCTTTGAAATAGGAGAAATAGGTAAATTAACAGAGGAGGATCGGATGTCATACGAATCGAGTTTAAAACATAAGCGTGATGCAGAGAGCGTTTACAATTCAGCTATTCGGTCTGGCGAAGCAATGGGTCTTAAGAAAGGTCTTGCTAAAGGTCTTGAGAAAGGTCTTGCTGAAGGTCTTGAAAAAGGTCTTGCTGAAGGGCTCGCGAAAGGAGAGCATAAACAGGCTTTGGAATCTGCTCGAAAGATGCTAGTGAAGGGATATAACAAAGCGGATGTTAGTGATATTACAGGTCTTTCTATTGAAGAAATTGAAAAACTTAAAATGGTTTAGTCATTTTGATCTAATAGGTGCATGATTTTTAAATCCAGTTAATAAGAGATTTTGTCTTTATATAAGCGATGTATTTCTACTGTGTAGGAATACATCGCTTTTTTGTGTTATCACTTTTTTAATGTGGGTCCATGTACGATAAGCTTGCCGTCAGCGGTAATTTCCATCGGGTCTATAAAAACCAGTCGTTGATGCCCCGTTGCTTCGGTGCGACCGTGATAGACACAATACCGCTGCTTGCCATCCCGCGAATAGGCTATGCTATTGTGACCAGTACCTGTTACCAGCCCATTTTTTTGTAAAATCGGATTGTTTGAGGCTTTTTTAAATGGGCCTAATGGACTTTTCGAAGTGGCATAACCGATTGCATAATTTTTGCCATCGAAATTATTCGCCGAATACATCATATAATACGTGTGGCCTTCTTTAAAGAGATAAGAGCCTTCTGTCCACCGCCGATTTACTTCTCTGCTGGTTACCGATCTGCTCTCCCAATCGTCGGAAACGCCCATTGTTAGTGGCGGGCGCAACAGTAATTTTGGCTCGCCAATGATACCGGAAAAATCAGGTTTAATTTCTACGCCGTATACCCAGCTTTCTTCCACCTTATCATACCAGCCTTTCTTTTTTGCCCAGGTGGCCACCTCGCTTTCGACCGGATGTTTGTAGCAACATCTGGAATAATAGAGGTAAACCCGGCCATCTTCAAACCAAAGATTGGCATCGATAATGGGATAGCCTGGATCAAAAATTGGCCGATCGTAGCAGTCGATAAATGGCCCCGTGGGCTTATCTGATACGGCAACACCGATCCTGAAATTCTCAAGTTCTCGCGTCGGATTATCTTTCCACTGGGCGCTATACAGCATATAGTAACGACCATTTCGCCGGTATACTTCAGGTGCCCAAAATGCATCTATTCCCCATCCGTTTTTATTGTCATGATGATAAACCTGCCCTTCAAAAGTCCAGTCTTGCAGGTTGGTGGATGAATAGGCTCCAAAGCCTTTGTGTACATCGCCGCCGGTGCCATACATATAATATTTCCCATCGGAATCCGTCAGGACGAAAGGATCACCGAAAGCGATTGGTAAAGGATTTTGTATTACGGTCTGTCCCTTTAACACAAAAGATAATAGTAGGATAAATAACAATAGGGGAAATGGTCTTTTCATCGTCATGTATAATTGGTGTTAAATTCTTCAAAAGAAGTCAAAATTTCATTCCTTTTTTGCTCAATCTTTTGTCGTTTTGTCTCAAAGTGAATAGACTTAGCTAACATTTTCTTGATTTAGACCGCGCTGTACCATTTTTTGTTTCACACGGCTATTGGCTGTCCGTAATGTCATCATATGTGCTCTTGTCATTTTTTGGTACATTTGATTATATTTGAAAGAACCGATTGCCAACATAGATTATGTCTTATCCTACTTTTTTTGTTTGGCTGATCCTGCAGTTTAGCGTGGTTGTTTGTCATGCCCAATATTATTTCAAGCACTATCAGACGCAGGATGGACTTCCTCATCAGGCTGTTCGCTCCATCTTACAGGATGGCAAAGGCTTTATGTGGGTTGGCACGCGTGCTGGTCTGTGCAGATTTGACGGCTACAATTTTAAGCTTTGCGAAAATAAAGATGATCCTTTTAATAACATCGGCAACAATGTAATCAATACATTGACCGAAGGGCAGCCAGGAATACTATGGATCGGCACAGGAAAGGGAATGTACCGGTACGATACCATTGGTGAGGTGATATCGCCGGTTGATCTGATTCCGCAGGTGTATATCGAACAGGTAATTGCCAATGGGGATGATATCTGGTTTATTGCCAATTCGTCGCTTTGGCGCTATAGCATAAAAAAGAGCATGGTCAAAAATTATCAGATACAGACTACTGCCTTATTTTTGGATGGTGCCACAAATCTGTGGACGGGTAATAAGCAGGGGGAACTCCGTATTTTCGACTCGCGTGGGGTGCTTGCGAAAACCATGAAAACGGTGAACTTTAACAGGCCTTCGAATATGAATACCATTAGTGCTATTTTCCCGCTTGATGATGGTGCCGTACTCGTTGGATATTTTGGAGCTGGGCTTAAGCGCTATGATTTGGATAAGCAAACAACGACAACGATTGTGCTTAGTGAAAAGGAGGATAGCGCTATTTTTGTGCGGGATATCTGTAAGGGAAATAATGGCGATTATTGGGTCGCAACTGAATCTGGGGTGTATATCTATAATGCCAATATCAAAAAATGCCGGCATCTTGGTAAGCGTGCTGATGACCCGTATGCTATGACGGATAACGCGGTCTATAAAGTGTGCAGAGATAAAAGCGGGGGGATGTGGCTGGGTACTTTTTTTGGTGGCCTGAACTATTGCTCGCTTGAAAACGCACGTTTTCGGAAATACTACCCTATTGTGGGACAGAATTCGATATCAGGATATGCCGTCCGTGAGCTAGTTCCTGATCGGGATGGTCACCTCTGGATTGGCACGGAAGATGCCGGTCTCAATAGGTTTGATCCACAGAGGCAATTTTTTAGGCACTATCCAACAACAGGTGAAAATGCGCTTTCCTATCCGAATATCCACGGTCTGCTCGCTGTGGGAAATGATCTTCTTGTGGGGCCCTTTCATCGGGGATTGGAGATTATGGATATTCGGACAGGGCTAATCCGTCAGCAGCATCGTGCTATCGGTCTACCCGCCGAATCTGGCAACGATTTTGTGTTGAGCATCTTTCAGACAAGTGACAGCACGGTATTAGTGGGTACTGCTTATGATGAGAACGCCGGCCTGTTCAGGTACGACCTCAAAAGAAAGACTTTTGATCGCATCAATCATATCCCTGGTCGTCCTTATGTGCTGAGCATCCGGGAGGATAGAAATGGGTTTATTTGGGTGGGCACCATGTCGAACGGCGTTTATTACTATCATCCCAAGTCGGGTGTACAGGGGAATATTCGATTTGGGAGCAGCACTAAAATAGGTCAGATTCCCGAATTTCCGGTATATGGTATCCATGAAGATAGCATGGGGGCGATCTGGTTTGCCACAGAAGGTGGTGGGCTGATCCGCTTAAGTCGAGACCGAACGTCAACTAAAAGATACGACACTGCTGCGGGCTTTCCGACCAATGTGTATTTTAGTATACTGGAAGATGATTTTCAAAACCTTTGGATAAGTTCGTTGAAGGGAATTTTGTGCCTGGATATTAAAACGGGGGCCTTTAAAAACTATCAGCAAGCCAACGGATTGATCACTGATCAGTTTAATTTTTGTTCGGCTTACAAAGACAGGTCTGGTATCTTGTATTTTGGGTCAGTGAAAGGGCTGATCGCCTTTGATCCCAAAGATTTTTTAAACACTGGACCTCGCCCGGCTTTATTTATTACTGGCCTGGAGATAGACAATAAAGCTATCCATCCTGGTGTGGATAAAAGTCCAATCAAGCGTTCGGTAGTGTACCTCGACAGTATTTGTTTAGCTTATAACCAAAATAACTTCAGTATTGAATTTGCTGCGCTCAATTATGCTTCTCCGGCCGTTACCAGATATGAATATATATTGGAGGGGTTAGCTCAAAAACGCACAATTCTTGCTAGCAATAGAAAGGCTTATTTTACGGATATACAACCGGGTAAATATATTTTCACTGTGCGGGCGAAAAGTAATACGGGCAGCTGGAGGAGTATTGAACGTAGGCTTGTGATTATTATAACGCCGCCATTTTGGAAAACTTTTGCCGCATACAGCTTCTATACTTTGCTGGTGATCGTTCTTTTGGTTTTGATTGCTTTTTATTACCATCGATGGACCATTCGAAAAAATGTGGCTAAACTTATGCGGTTTGAACATGAAAAGGAACGTGAAATCTATGCGGCTAAAATTGAGTTTTTTACGCATATCACGCATGAAATACAAACGCCGTTGACATTGATCCTCGGTCGTGTGCAAGGCATGCTACGAAAAATTACGGATAGCGACACTATCCGTAAAAACTTGTTACAGGTTGAAAAAAATACATTGAGACTGACCGAACTGACAGCGGAACTGCTGGATTTTAGAAAAACAGAATTGCATCAATTTGGGCTCAATTTTGTGAAAACAAATATTGTTGATTTGTTAAAAGAAGTGATGTCTTCTTTTGAACAGATCGCCGAACAGAATAATATCCGTTTGAACAGTGCTTATCCGGAGGATGATGTCATCGCTTTTGTCGACCGTGAAGCTACGGTAAAAATATTGAACAATCTACTCTCTAATGCTATAAAATATGGTCTCACCTACGTGAATGTGCGGCTGGCAGATCCAGATATCGAAAAAAACAGTTTTAACATTACGGTAGAAAATGATAGTGAACCTATTCCTGATAAATATGCAAAAAAGATCTTTGAGCCGTTTTTTAGGATAGAAAATAGTCTTGGGTTTGGAACCGGGATTGGTCTTTCGCTGGCCAAGTCGCTCAGCGAGCTGCACAAGGGTACGCTCCAGCTTATAGAAAATGGTGGTAGCCTTGTTGTATTTGAATTGGTGCTGCCGCTACGGCAGGAAAGGGAGTTTGAACTTAGCAGTTGGAAAAAAATCAGATAATTATGAGACAGCACATATTGATTATTGACGACAATTTAGAAATTCTGGAATTCTTGTCTGAAGAATTGAATGAAAATTATTGTACACACACCGCTGACAACGGTGAAAGTGCAAAACTTATCTTAGATAGCGAAATGATTGATCTGGTTATCTCGGATATTATGATGCCGGGAATCGACGGTTTCGAACTCTGTAAATTCATCAAATCGAATCTGAACTATTGCCATATACCGGTACTATTGCTGACTTCAAAGAACAGTTATACTGCGCATATCGAGGGGCTTGAAGTGGGTGCCGATGCTTATGTTCAGAAACCTTTTCCTTTGGAACTTTTATTGGTGCAGGTGGACAATCTGCTAAGAAATAGGGTGAATGTAAAAACTCATTTTGCTCATGCGCCGTTTGAAGATGTCCGTTTGCTGGCGCCTTCGAAGCTGGACGCTGAGTTTTTGCACAAGCTGGATGCTTATATCAAAAAAAACTTTAGGTATCCGGAACTTGGTATTGATGAACTTGCTGAACATATGTTGATGAGCCGGCCTACATTTTACCGAAAAATAAAGCAGCTTTCTGCGCTTTCGCCCAAGGAACTTGTCGATAAAACGCGTTTAAAGAAAGCGACTGAACTCATGGCGCAAAATGAATTTAGTTTACAGCAGATCGCTACCCTGGTCGGGTATAGTTCACAAAGTATCTTTAATAAGAACTTCCAAAAATATTATAAGGTATCTCCATCGGCTTACCTGAAGTCAATGCCGAGATCCTGATTCGATGTAACGATAGGGGATTAAAAAGGGGCAATCCAATAATTTTGGACTGCCCCTATAGTTTTCAGTAATCATCGTTTAGGGTATACTAATCGCTATTGCGGAATATACCGACTTCCGCCAGGCCGGGCTGCTGTTGATTGTCGTAGCCTGACTTTGGTACGAGTTTAAAATAGCGAAATTGCTTGGTCTGCGCCAGGTCGATAAACTGCCGCAGGAGATTGACATCGCTCAAGCTAAAGGTGCCCAGATTTTCCCAGTTTTGATTGTCATTGCCGACATGGATTTCCAATTCTTTGATCTTTCTGTCGCCATCTTTCTGATGGATTACAAAACCATCTACGGGTTGGGCTGCTCCGATGTCGATGGTGAGGTAATGGTCGGGGTACTTTGTTGGATTGACTGAATAGCGGGTTATCCATATGGAGTTGATATTGTCATCGATCACTGCTGCAGCCGACCGGTTGTTATTGGGTTCTTCGGAACTGAAGCCAGCGACCGTCCACCCTTTCTTGGTATATATTTTCCGCCATTTTTCTCCCGCTGGCCGCTTTTGTTTGAGTGCAGGATTGGCCGGTAAACCGAAGTTTGGGGAGCCATCTGTATGCCAGGAAAATCGCTGGATATAGGGACGTCGTGTGGCATTGCCGTCGTTGGCTACATTACGTGCGTGATAAATCATCCAGTCTTCTTTTCCATCAGGAGATTTAAAAAAGCCGTTGTGGCCGGGGCCATAAATGCTACTTTCGGGTCTCATGGAAAATACGGGATGGTTGCGTTTTGTCCAATCTGCTGCCTGTAGTGGGTCTCCGTCATCTTTTAGTGTGAGCAGGCCGAGGCAATAGCCGTCAGACCAGTAACCGCTACCCGAGTAAACGATATGTACTTTGCCCTGTGGGTTGATCAACACCTGGGGGCCTTCGTTGATTGGATTTCCGTTTTTCTCCCATGCATAGTTGGGCGTGGCAATCATGACCTTGGGTCCGGAAATGGTCCAGGGGTTGCTCATGGGCGCTATATAAATGTTTTGGGGCGGTGCGCCGGCATTCCCGCCCGACCAGATCATATACATCTTTCCATCATGCCGCAAAATGGTTCCGTCAATGGCCCATTCGCTTGCACTATCGGAAATCTTACCTTTCATTTCCCAGTTGCCCTGAACGGGGGTGGGAGAAGAATTTTCGAGTACATACATTCTGTGGTTGGCATTGCTGCCATTATCTGCTGCAAAATAGAAATACCATTTACCATCGATTTCATGCAATTCGGGTGCCCATAAATTTTTTGAATAGGGCTGATCTGCAGGAGGGGTATAGACTTCATATCGCCGTGCGGAGGCGAGTTCGGACATGCTTTTGGTTTCGAGGATGACGAGCTTGCTTCCCTGGGTATAGGTATAATAGTAAGTACCGTCTTTTTGGATTACCCAGGGGTCGGGACCTCCGGGCATGAGTGGATTGGAGAAGGTACTATCTACAACTACTGTATCATCTGCAGTGGGATCTACGGGTTGGGTATTGCTTTTTGGGATGGGATCTAAATCGTTTGTCGGACTGTTTTTTTGACAGGCAGATACCCATAACATGCTGCTCATCATAAAATAAAAGGTCACTGTCATTCTTTTCATGGATGTGTTTGTTTAAAGATTTTCAATTGGATTGCATCGCTTATTTGATCAGCATTTACCTGGACGTATGCTACCACTGTATTGCCTGGTCTTCATCTGGAATAAGGGTGTTGCGTGAGCGTTCCATTGTCATGCTTCCTTCGGCGCGGTAGCGCACGGGCACACCGGGCATGGTGGTGATATCGTCATATTTGTATTTTAGGTTGACGGTGCAGTACTGTTTGACCAAATATTTTTTGGTCGCATCTTCGATTTCCCTTAATTGATAGGTGGGCTGCCCGAGCATTTCAAAATTGATGGATTTGTCGGCGGCATACACATGAAGGGTGCCCGATTTTATACCGTTAACATCCTCTGAGGGTTCCATAAACTCCATGATAATCTTGTAACGGCCCCGATCTTCTGATTTCTCTTCCAGAACTCCGGCGTAGAAAAATACTGTTTTTTCGTCTACCACCCACGATGTTCTGACGCTAGATACAAGTGGATTTTTAGTTTGCCCGTCGGCATAGACATTCATGGACGTGGCTGAATAATTGCCCGAATAATTATTGAATGGTTTGATATAGAGCAATGCTTTGCGCCATCCTTTGCGCTTATTGGTTACATAGGAGGGGTCTTCCTGAATGGAGAGTGGAAGTACATAGCGTTCGACAAGATCGAGGTTGTCAAACTTAAATTTGATCGGATAATTTTCGGTATGTGCTCCTTTGGGAATCAGGCAGCTCTCCTTGGGCAGTGCAAAAAACTGTTCGGGAAGCTGTTTAAAATATAAGTCTTCGCGGTACTGATATTTTTCCTGGTTAAAGGTGGCCAGTGTATCGCTATCCACAACCACCTTGACATATAGATCTTTGTCGTTCTCGCGGGAGCCGCTCAGGATGACAGGCAATTTGTAGGTGACTTCGCCGGTCTTGTTGTAGCGCAGATAGACTTCGGATACACCTTCACTTCCAATTGGGGCTTTAAAAGACACCATCTGTGTATACAATTCTTCTTCCCATTCATCGTTGCACCCCGTTTGGAACAAGACCAAGACTAGGGTTAAAATATAGATATAAAGCTTTTTCATGTGTTTTTATTTCTAATGCTTAAATAAGTATGCAATGTCTCTTGCGGTATTTTCTATCTAGTTCTTTTTGGCTGGTTTGATTAATCGAAAGAAGGCCATCCCGGTGCCTGCGTCATGCGTCTGTTTTTGCGGAGCTCATCCCAGTCGACGGGCCAGAAGTACATTTTTTTAGAAAATATAGTTTGGAGTTGCGGTACGCGCACAGGGGTATAGAATAGGTCTGCATTGTCTTTGGTCATATAGACATTGTAACCGTAGATCTGTTGCGCCTCATCTATTGGAGCGTCTTTCCATCGGCGCAAGTCGTAGTAGCGCTGATTTTCGCCCAGCAATTCGATCTGCCGCTCACCTTTGATTTGGCGGCGTAAAGCTGTCTGGTCGGTATATATGGCGTTGTCATAATTGGGCACTCCCGCGCGGATACGAACCATACCTATACTGTTTTTCATCTGATCGATATTTCGAGTGATCTGATGGGTAGTTTTGCCATCCCAGCTAGCAATCATATGGGATCCATTGATCTCATTGAGCGCTTCAGCATACATGAGTAGCAGGTCGGCATATCGTATGGCAATTTCCACTTTGGGGTATATCTTGCCGCCATTGCCTGTGGCATTATCTTTTGGGTTGACAAATTTCATCATGCCTATCCCTGTAGGTAGCCAGCGGTCGCCATTGATCATACCCTCATTTTCACCCCGATAATAGAAGATCTGCTTGTTCGTGACATTGGATAAGTTGGAGGTGGCGCTAGACATGGTCCACAGCGTACCACTATAGGCCACTGAAGCATAAAATCGTGGTTCTCGATGGGCAAAGTCTTTCCAAACATTTTCCAGGAGTGGCTTGAATTGATCGAGTTCAGCCTTTTGCACAAACATATTTGCTCCGTATTGCTGCCGGATTTGCTGTCTATTAAATGTGGTTCCGTCATTCATGGCGTAGGCATCACATTGTTTTAAAGTAATGCCATGGCAGTTGTATCCGCCGCCCACCTGGGGCATCTGGTGCCTTGTCAGCGCGATAATACCATGGTTTTCATCGGTTTGATTTTCGCCTCTGGTAAAGATCATCTCTGGATTTTCGGCCGCATATAGATCACCGTTAAATACGGCGCGATAGGATTCGAAGGGATCAATATTGGCCCACCCTTCGGGAAAATTCTTTTCGGAGTATGCCGGATGATAAGGGGGGGTGATGGTGGCCGGATAGTCGGTAGTACCCTTGGCTTTAAAATCGGCTGTATACAGCTTGTAGGCATTTAAATCGATTACATCTTTGGCTGCCGCTGCTGCGCGTGCCCATTTTTCTTCGTTGTATTGTGCCGAAATCAGCGCGCGGCCTTTATCGTCTGTAAAGTCGCTCATTTCTGCGTTACCATTGGCCAGGGGGCTTGCCGCAAATAATAATGCTTTGGCGCGTGTGGCCAATGCTGCTCCACGCGTAGGACGGGCGATGTTGCGATTGTCGCGTTTTAGGGGGAGATCTTGCGCTGCCAGGGCCATTTCTTCGGCAATAAAGGTGGCTACTTCATCGTAGGTGTTACGCGGGTAGGCTAGTTTGTCGTAGCTTTCGTCGTAGTCTACGCCTTTATCTGGCATAATTGGTACTGGACCATACTTGCGTAGGAGTAGCCAGTAGAGGTAGGCGCGGATAAAGCGTGCCTGCGCCTTGTAATCCGTTACCTGTTTTGGCGTGAAAGCGCCGCCTTCAGCCATGCTGTGGATCATGACTGAGGCTTGACGGATTCCGCCATAGGACTGTGCCCACGATTGACGCTGCCAGGTATAATCGTACTCTCCAAATTTAAATCGTCGGTACTCATCGCCGTTGCCTCCGGCAGATTCATTGTAGAACATATCGTCCGAGTAGTTGGAGATGGTATAATTTCGATGGCCCATTTCGAGGTTGTAATCCAATAGTTTGTTGTAACAGTTTCCGAGCCATTGCTCGGTATAATCCTTGCTTTTAAAAATGCGATCTTCGCTCTGTCGGTCATCAAAAAAATGCTCAACATCCAGGTATTTGGAGCAGGAGCTGATGGATAGACATAAACTGACGCTGAGCAGCAAGGGTGCGAGTAGTGGTATTTTCTTCATGTTTCTATCGTTAGAGGTTGATGGTAAGTCCGAGGGTGATTGTTTTGGCCAGTGGATAGGCTTGGCCATTGGAACTGTTCATCTCGGGGTCCCACAATTTAAATTTGGAGAAGGTCAGCAAGTTGGTGCCCATGGCATAGAGCCGTGCCGATTTGACGCCTATTCTTTTTGTGAATCCGTTGGGTATGGCATATCCTATATCGAGGGTTTTGAGCCGTAGGTACGAACTCTCGCGGAGCCAATAGGTTGAAGCGCGGTAATTATTGGCGCTACCGCCGTAACTGAGTCTGGGGTATTGGGCATTTACATCTTCGTTGACGCCAAGTATCCAGCGGTTGGATTCGACCACATCGGTCAGAATATTTCCCCAGTCGCCCTGGCTGAATGGGTATACGGTATACCCATTGATAAAGAAGGAGGATTTTCCAGCACCCTGGAAATGTACGCTGGCATCAAATGATTTGTAGTTTGCTGATAAGCCAAAGCCATAGACGAGGTTAGGGTAACGCGTTGCGCCGATGGGTACGATATCGGTGTCGTCGATTTTACCATCGCCATTAATATCTTTGTATTTGATATCTCCGGGGGCGGTACGGCCAAAGTTTTGGGTAGCACTGTTTCGGATATCTTCATAGTCTTTAAAAAGTCCTAAGGCGATGAGCCCTTTGTTCTGATTGACCCGAAAGCCGGAAAGGGTGGTGTATGGGTAGTTGCTGAACTGGTCGTCAGCTTCGAGGATGGTGTTTTTACTGTAGGTCATGGTGCCGCGCGCCGTTAGACTGAGCTGATTGATCTTTTGGGTAAACCGCATCTGGCCATCAAAGCCTTCTGATCGTGTAGAACCGACGTTGGCCCTGGGATCTTGTCCTTGTAGGCCGACCACAAAAGGGATATATTTACGTTCCATGTATATTCCATCACGTTGTTCATGAAAGTAGTCGAGCTGTCCACCGAATTTGTCATTGAAAAAAGAAAAATCAAGTCCGAGGTCGTGCTTGGTGGCAATTTCCCAGGTAATGGAATTGGAGGCTATGCGGGAATAGGTGAGTCCGGGGTATAGATTTTTGCTTTCGATATCGCCCCAATTGTAGCCGAGATTCTCATCGGTGCTAAAAGAAGCTAGATACGGGAAGCGTACGGGCATGGCGTCATTGCCGACCTTACCAAAAGAGTACCTGATCTTGAGCATATTCATCCAGCTAAGCCGCTCTTTGATGAATTTTTCTTCTGCTATATTCCATGCTCCGGAGACGGCTGGAAAGAGGTCAAACTGATGGCCTTTGGCAAAATTCTCTGATCCGTTGTAACCGAAATTGAAGTCGAAGAAGTAACGCGACTGATAGCCATACGTAAACCGACCTGCGAGCCGCTGATTTCGGCGTTCTATGCCCTGCATGATGTCTTCGCCATAATTGGAGGTGTTGACGCGTTTTTCTTGTGTATACTGTACGACTCCGCCGAGGGTATGATCTTTGAGTTGTTTGTTATAGTGCAATTCACCTTGCATGGTTTCAAAGCGGTCGCCGGTGGCATTGGAGCGCTGTGTGAGGAGCTGCTCGGTGATTGTTCTTTTGAGTACAAGCTCGCCGTCGGAGTTGCGCAGCCGTTCGGCCATCCAACCTTCTGGCCATTTCATCCTGCGGATATTATTGTTGTTGTTGATGTCGTAACCAAAGCGTCCTACAAAACGTAACCCCTTGGTCAGCACATCTAGGTTTTGCTCTAGTGTAACGTTGGTCTGCAGTTTGTTTGCCCAATTTTCGATATATCCCTGCTGTGTGATCAATACCCAGGGGTTCTGCTTTTCTGCTCCACCTCTGGATGCAACACGTCCATCGCTGTATTTAATAGGAATAGAAATGGGATTCTGCCCCATGAGCGAGGCCCAGATTTCATCATAGGTGCCACCGGGGAGGTTCTGTTTGCCCAACGACCCGCTGATACCCACGCGTAGCAAAGTGGATTTGGTGAGGTTCATATCGATATTGGCGCGGTAATTCCATCTCCTATAGTTGGCGTTGGTATTATAATTTTTGAGGTTCTCGTCAGTTTCGTACATTCCGCCTTCGTTGATGTAACTTCCGGAAACAAAGTATCTTGCCAGTGAGCCGCCACCGTCGAAATTGAGCGAGCTACGTTGTGTAAAGGCACCGTCCTTTAAAAACATATCCATCCAATTGATGTCGGGGTATAGATCAGGATCGAGCCTGTTTTTTATGAGGAAGAGTTCCTCGTTGTTGTAAAATGGTTCTTCGTTGCGTGTGATGCGTGATTCATTCATGAGGCTTGCATAGGTATGCCCATCGACATAACTCGGTGTAAATGTTCGTGTATTGTAGGAGGCCTCGTGTTTGCCGTTGATGCTCACGCGATCTGTTTTTCCTTTTTTTGTGGTGATCAAAACGACACCGTTGGCTCCCCTAGAACCATATATCGCGGTTGTGGAGGCGTCTTTGAGGATCGAAAATGATTCGATATCTTCAATACTGATTTCATTTAGGCTACGCTCAAATCCGTCGACAAGGATTAAAGCTGAGGTGCCGGCGCCAAATGTGGAGATACCTCTTATCCAAAATTCGGACATGTTACTTCCGGGCTGACCACTAGACTGCATCGCCATTACGCCCGCCACATTTCCTGCTAGTGCGTTGGTAATACTCGAGGTTGGTGTCTTTAGCTGGGAGAGATCGACAGTAGTGACGGCACCGGTGACTGTGGCTTTCTTTTGTGGCCCGAGCGCAGTGACGATGACCTCGTCCATGGCTCTATGGTCTGCTTCTTTTAGCATAATATCTATTTTGAGGTCATCTTTGATTAATATTTCCTGTTTTTCGTAACCGAGCATGGCAAAGACCAGCCATTGGTACTTGGATGCTTTGATGGTATAGTTTCCTTTGTTGTCGGTTGCTGTTCCGAGTCCGGGTTGGTCTTTTATGGTTACCGTAACGCCGCTAAGCGGTTCCTTCGCCTTGTTGCTGACAGTTCCGGTGATGGTGACCGGAATGCGCGAGCCGTTTTGCGCATGGTTGAGCTTAACGGCGATCAGAGCCAGTAGGAGCAGTAGAATTCTTTTTTTCATCGGTTTATTATTGGTCAATACGCCTTTCTGACGCTATCTTTAGATTATAGCGTACGGAATGGATCTGTTTGTATGCTTTTAAATTTCTTTATTCGATCGATATGGTGCGGATACGTTTATTATTGCGCTCGGCAATGTAAAATATCTTACGTTCTTCATCGTAGGCGATTCCTGTGGGATCGGCAAACCGGGCTTCCTTGCGCGGGTCGCCATCAATATAGCCGCTTTTACTACCATCGGGGGTGGGGCTACCCTTGCCTGCGAAAGTGCTGACCACACCTGTAGGGGCTAACGTGCGGATACTTTGATTGTACTGGTCGCAGAAGTAAAAATCATATTCATCGGCCTGTCCTGTATAGTCGGGATTCTTTACAAATACACCTTGATAGGCACGCTCGATACGGGCGGAGGTGCCAATGGCATCCACATCGCCTTTGGCGGTAGGACTACCGGCAAAGATAATAGGAGGTTGTAATTCTCGGGTCGTCCAGTCGTACACGCTTTTATAGATACAGCCGTAGGAAACGATGTATGCGTAGTTGCCTGTTGGATGAAAAAAGATCAGGGAACTGTTATTGGTATTTCCGCCTATTTTAAAGAGTTCCTTGGGAGCGAGTTCATTCAGAAAGGAATCAAACACTGCCTTTTTGATAGCGATACCGGCATATCCATTGTAGAACATGTTATTGTGAATGGGGTGTGGGGCACAGGAATAGGCGGCAGGATCATAGAGATAAGGATGTACGCGGCGGTAGTTTTCGGAGCGGAGGGAATAGGCAATGGCGACCTTGGTTCTGGCCGTCAGATTTTGGTTGTCGTCGGTGAGGAATAGGGTATCTGTATTTGCACTTAATGTGGTGGTCTGCATTTTTGTGAAGCCGGCCTGTCCATTGGTAATCAGTGTAGAGACTGTTTTCGTTTGTAGGTCTACGCGCCGGACGGCTCTGTCCAATTCGGTTACGAAGAGCGCATTGCTTTCGGGCTCGTAGGTGATATAGGCTGGATAGGCAAATCTAGCTTCTTCAAAATTACCATCTATAATGGATGAATTCCCGTTTTCATCCACATTGCCGACAAGGGTGCCGACAGCGGTACTTTTAGCATACTGGAATTCATCTGGGAAAATGTGTTCAACTGCTTCTCCTGCGCTTCGGGTGATAACCACTTTTACTTTTCCGGAGCTGGTGTACCGCGGGATCATGCAATAAATCTGGCTGCCATTTGACCCAACAACTTTGAGTTCCTGCTCACCAATAAAGACTTTAATTTTGTTGACATCGCTGCCGAAATTACTTCCTTCAATATACAGCCTTGTGCGGACGGCTCCTTTTTTTGGGGCGAAATCGGTAAAAACGGCCTTGCCTGAGATGCCCTTGTCTGGATCTTCACTGGCGCCTTCTTTTTCCTTGCAGGAATTAAAAAGGAGGCCGAAAATCACAGCTAAGCTGAGGTGCATAAAATGCTTTTTATACTTTTTCATCATTCATTCGGTTAAATTCTGCCGATTTTCAAACTACGTGAAGTATGCGTTTGATTTTCTTATGATTCGCGTTTGTGGACAGCGAGAATTAAGAGTAATCGTGAATTTGGTTTATAAATTGGTTTATCTAATACTGCTAATTTCGGGGAATGCGCAATATCAATCCATTCAATCTTTTGTTGATTTGTCTCAGATCGCGCGTGCAGGTAACCTGTTAGGATACTGGTATATGCATTTTTTGCAGCTGTTTTTTAATTTTTCTTTGTGTACAGGAGTGTAATAATGGCATTATTTCTGTTGCGTAAATTTGTTTAGAATTCCCATATATTTATTGATACACGAACATTAAATTTTTGTTTATGCCTTTTGATGAGCACCTTTTGCTTTCGGTACTGGAGCAGTCTCCGCTAGCTACGGCTATCTATGATAGTGCGGACTTAAATATTGCCTTTGCCAATCAGGCGATGCTGAATACCTGGCATGCAGACAGCTCGATTATAGGACGTACTTTAAGCGCTTGCTTTCCCAGTTTTGAAAAAGAAGGATTTTCATCTATTTTAAAAAATGTATGGAAAACCGGAATTAGCTACCGGGCCAAGGATACACCTGCTGATATCGTATCGGGGAAAAATATTATCAGACGATACTTTGATTTCGAGTATAAAGCATTGCTGGACAAGAAGGGAAATACCTATGCTATTCTACATTCGTCGTGGGATGTTACCGAAAGAAAGCTAGCCTATGAGAAAGCGGAAAGCCAGAAGGAGCAAATCTCTTTCAATAGAAAATTGGATCTCCTGTCCAATACGCTTTCCCATGATTTAAAAAATCCATTGTCTATTTTGAAGATGGGAAATGATATGTTGCGTCAAAAGGATATCAGTTTACCGGAACATGTTCAGCAAAAGTGGTATGAAAATATGCGCGGTGCGATAGAGAATATTCAGTCTATCATTAACCAAACACTGCAGATCAATAAAATACGTGCTGTCAATCCTGTTAAAGAATGTATCGAGATGGATAAGAAACTTGTTGAATGGATTGCTGAAGCGAAGCTTATTTATCCGGCTTCCCAGCTGGCATTTAGGTTGGGGAATCTCCTTAAGCTGGAAGCAGATTGTGGTGTAGTGTATCAGATTTTTTTTAATTTGATTGTTAACGCTGTAAAATACGCCAAGCAGACAGAGCAGGATTATCTTGCTATCTATAGTGAAAATACGAGCAAAGGGACTGTCTATTATTTGGAAGATAATGGGATCGGTATTCCGGAAGAAGATTTGGAGCTTGTATTTAAAGCGCATGAGCGTGCGAGCAACACTGTTGAAGCGCAGGGATCGGGAATAGGACTTTCATTGGTAAAGGAGTTGATGGAACGTTTGGACGGTACTGTTAATCTTTCCAGTAAGCTAGGTAAGGGAACGGTTATTCGCTTGTTTTTTCCGCATCATTCATAGGAACTATGGTATACACAGGAACAACTATTTGATATAGTTTTTCGCGTTCATTCTTTAAAATAAAAACAGAGCTACCCATTTTTGGTAGCTCTGTTTTTGTAGTTTTTAATAGCTAAAAAAATTTAAATGCAAGTATATTTGGCAACTTTAGTTTGCCGTTAACGCGACAGCATTCAGTTGTCTTGATGTACCGTCAGGACCCACTGCAACAATATTATCGAATATTACACGTGTACCTGGTACAATTCCACTTAAGGCAGAAGACATGCTTGAACTCAACTGTCCTCCGGATGTCGATAATACGATGGCATCGGCCCGTGGCTTAGCAATGATCATCGTAAACTTGGTTACCCTGAAGGTGGCATCGAAGTCAAAGTTATCCAATTTTGCGAACAGTGCATTTTGCGCTTTAAGGGCCACGGTAGCCATGGAACCACCTGTTTTGCCAGCAAATTTGGCAATGGGGTCTGGAATGCGTTTTACACGAAATTCGGTCGAACTCAATGTCTGTGTTTTTCCGGGTGCTACTTCAGCAGAGACTGAAATATGTGCTGTGCCCGGAGAGCTTACCTTCACATTGTATTTGCCGCCACCAGCGTTAGAAATGCTGCCTCCGCTCATGCTGACACGGATTTTATCGGCTGGCGTTCCTGGGGCTGATACCGAAATGGGATTATTTACACCAATATAGAGTACATTCATCTTGTCGGGTGATACAACGGCCGATGGACGTGCTACTTGATAGGTCTGTACAGGGGTGCGATATTCTTTATATGATCCGTCGGTCTGTTTGACTTTGATCACGCCGGTCCAGGTATAGATTCCTTCACGGCTGGTATTGACTGCATATACCCCTTTTCCATCAACTACTTGAAGTGCTGATCCATTGACCGAGATTGCGGGTTGAGATTTGGAATCGGATGCTGTCAGAAATACTTCTGCTTTGTAGGGCTGGCCCTGTACTAAGTAGGATGTTGGGGCAACAGCAACTGCTGCAAATTTATCTAGATTGACCACCGCCTGATCCATTTTGCCCAAGATAAGTTTAACTACATCAGATTCTGCATTCTGCGCGTCTGTTTGTATTTTCGTTAAAATGGTCATCGCAGCGGTTAAAGGGGTGCCGCTACCGAAATTGATTTCCTCCCATGATTTTTTGCCATTGATGGCTTTTTCTGGATCTTTTGCCTCCAAGGAAAATGATACCATCTTTTGTTCTTCAGGTGTGAGCAGAGCGAGCAATTTTGCGCGAGTAGCATTGATTTTGTCTTTTAACACGGTGCCTTTTTTCTTATTGATCATAAGATTTGGCGAGATGTCTTGGTTTTCACGCTGGGCTAGATCGCCTTTTTCTTCGTCGTATCCACCGCCCTGTTTGACAAATTCTTCTTTTAAGGAGGCGATATACTGGTTGAGTTCGCCGATAATTGCCTGAACTTTTTTTGCCTTGTCATAGATGGGCTTCGCACGTGCGGGCTCTTCTTTCAGTTTGGTGTTTTCAAATGCATTGAACAGCTGCTGTACTGCTGTGCTGACATTCGATTTGGATGTTTCGAGACTGTTGTTTATATTTTTGAATGCATCCAAGATGGAATCCGGTACATTGAGCGCCAATAAGGCGAGCAGGACCAGATAGAGGATGCCTATCATCCTTTGTCTTGGAGTTTCTCTTCCTAATGCCATTGTTTTTGATTTAAGTAATACAAGAATTAATTACACACGCGGCTGATTCATCGCGCTCAACATATTTCCATAGATGGCATTCAAGGCATTGAGGTTTTTCGCAAGTTTGCCTACTTCATCTTTAAATGCTTTGGAGTCATCCAGTGATTCATTGAAGTTTTGCATGGTAAAGCTTAGATTTTCATAAAACTTGTTCATCGATTGTAAATGGGATGCCGAATCGCGCAATTCGCGTTCGTACATCTCATTCAGCTGGCTTAGGTTTGTTGTCAAACTTTTTACCTGCTGGTGGTAGTTGGACGTATCGCCTGAAGTATTTGACATCGCGACGAGGTTTTCGGACGCTTTTTCGAAGGCGATGCTTAGGTTGTCAAACTTAGAAGTTGCTGTTCGTAGCTTATTGGTGAATTCTTCTGTTGCTAATGAGACATCAGAAAGCTTGTTTATGGCAGATACTTTTTCACTAAAGTCACGTAGGCCACGGCCTAGGTTTTCAATGCTTGCTGGTTCTATATTGGCATCGGCAAACATTTTATCTAAAGCAGCAGTTGCTGAGGCGCCGGCCGGCTGGGCAACAACAGTTGTTGCTCTTTGTGGCAGTTCACCATTAAATTTTTCGTCCAATTCTGGATAGACACGGGTCCAGTCGGGTTCGGGTGGTGGCGGATTGAACCCCATTAAAAAGAAAAGGAAAGCCTCTACGACCAAACCAATTCCGATCACATAATCGGCTGTGGCGCCACCGATATGCAGGATCTTAAACAGTACTCCAATGATGACGATACTTGCTCCCCAGGATATGGCCACATTTAGCCATCTTGAATTGTCTTTTTTCTTGCTCATTTTTTTATTAGTGTTTGGTTTAATTTTCTTGGAAAGTTTCTTGTGCTAACCTATTTCCATCATCAATAAACGGTAAATGTGTTTTCTGTAGTATATCGTCTTGCTGATGTACATATTTTGTTAGTTGCCTTGCAATAGGCTTTTTAGACTCAAAAAACATACCAAAAAGAGTTTCCGAACTGCAGCAAATTTAGACATAACGATGGTGTTCAAAACCGACAGGAGAAGTCTGAATTGATCTTTCTCAAATTAAAGCAAACGTTAGCCCTTCTTAACAGTTATTCTTTCATAAGAATAAAATATAAACACAAAGATAGTACAGCATGATGAACGAAACATTAATTCAACTTTCACAGCAATGGCCTGCCTGGCTCTGGAATATTGCATTAATTCTATTTTCATTTTTAATAGGTTTTTTGATTAAACTGATTTTTATACCGCTTTTGCGACGACAGGCCATTCAGCAGGAGTCTTACAGTGTGTTCCGTTCTTTTGTTAGACGATTTAACCGTGTGCTGAGTGTTTTTATACCTTTGATTTTATTTAACAGTTTGTTGCCTTTTGCTCAATTTAACGACCGGACGCTGCGTGTGGTAAGTAAAACAAACGAACTTTTGCTGGTGAGTTTCTTTGCACTAGTACTGATACAGGGGATTAAGGTTTTTGAAGACTATCTTTACCATCGTTTTGATATCAACAAAGAGAATAACCTGCGCGAAAGAAAGATCAGAACTCAGATTGTCTTTATCCGAAAAGTGGTTGTTACGCTGATTATTGTGATTTCTCTGGCGATTATTCTGCTAAGTTTTGATAGTATGCAAAAAATTGGTGCTGGTCTGTTGACGGGCGTGGGAGTGGGCGGTATCATCATTGGGTTTGCAGCACAGAAATCTCTAGGGAATCTACTGGCAGGCTTTCAGATTGCTTTTACACAGCCCATTCGCATGGATGACGTACTGGTTGTTGAAGGTGAGTGGGGCCGTGTGGAGGAAATTAACCTCACTTATGTGGTTGTTAATATCTGGGACAAGCGCCGCTTGGTATTGCCGATTACTTATTTTATTGAAAAGCCTTTTCAGAATTGGACGCGGACTACTTCTGAGATATTGGGGACTGTATTTATCTATACAGATTTTACGGTACCTGTACAGCTATTACGTGAGAAACTCACAAGTCTACTTAGCGGCCACCCGCTTTGGGATGGTCAGGTCAATGTACTACAGGTGACCGACTTCAAAGAGCGTACCATGGAAATCCGGTGTCTGATGAGCTGCCGCAATTCGGGCCAGGCTTTTGACCTACGCTGTTACATCCGGGAAGAAATGATTGCGTATATCCATACGAACTTCCCTCATACGTTAGCCAAAACGCGGGTGGATTATCAGGAGGGTTTGCACAAAGATTCCTAATTTCTGCGGAGCAGTCGAAGATGATGGTCTCTTGAAAAAATATGCATAATTTGTTTAAGTTTGTTTAAAATGTTAGTGCTAGCGATATGCTGATTTTCTATATTGTAGTCTCGAGTATATTGATTATACTGAGTGTATTGCCCTTTATCCAAAGCCAACACTGGATCTTTCGGGTAGCTGAGTTTGTGAAGTTGCAGCTGTTGGTCTTTCAGGTGCCCGCCCTTGCGTTGGGCTTTTATTTGGTAGGCGATGATCCTTGGATTTGGTGGCTTCAGGGTATACAGATCACTTTGGTTGTATACCATAGCTATATATTGATACGCTATACCAAATTTTGGCGGAGGGAAACGTATCAAAAGGGCGAGGATGCATCGGATAGCATTAAGGTGATCTCTTGTAATGTATTGCAATTCAATACAGCGTATAATCGCTTTATCGAGCTGATTCAGAAGGAGAGGCCACATATTTTTTTGACCATGGAAAGTGATGCTGGATGGGAAAGAGCCCTGCGTGTGTTGGAAAAGGATTACCCTAATTATGAGAAGGTAACATTAGACAATACCTATGGCATGCATTTTTATACTAATCTGAAAATCAATAAAAGTCAGGTACATTATTTTGTAGCTGATGATATTCCTAGTATTGAGGCCGAACTGGAAACTCCTGATGGGTATCGGTTTGTTTTTTTTGCTGTTCATCCACCGCCACCAAGTCCTACAGAAGAAGAAAATAGCAAAGAGCGTGATGGCGATCTGCTCAGTGTGGCGAAACGGGTAAGAGATTATAAAATGCCGGTGGTTGTGACCGGAGATTTTAACAATGTAGCCTGGGCTAAAACTTCACTGTTATTTAAGAAAACCAGCAAATTGATTGACGCACGTATTGGTAGGGGCATTCTATCTACTTTCCATGCCAATTATTGGTTTTTCAGAGTGCCATTGGATCTTTTATTTCACAGTCCAACGGTATTTATCGATAAACTGTTTATTTATCCGTCTGTAGGCTCGGATCATTTTCCAATGGGCTGTTCATTCTTTATCGACCGCTATTCTGAGGAACAAGCTGAGGCGATCGAGCATCTGGAAGCTGGGGATATGGCCGATGTTAAAGAAATGATTGCTGCTGGAAAAGAGGAGGAGAGCGATAATCGAGTTCCTGATGAGGGATAATGAAGTTGCATTTGGAACGGGTTTCTTTTAATGAAAAAAAGGATGGAAGTTGCCGGAAAATGTTTAATTTAACGGTAATAATCAAAATAACCGAATCCAATTTATGGAAAGAGAACATTCTCCCCCTTCGACTTTAGGTTATTTGACTTCAGAGCAGCTGTTGTCGAAAACAATCGATTTTTTGCGTTTTCCGTTGATTGTTGGGGTTGTCTTTATTCATACAGATTTTTCAAACATTATCATTCAAGGCTCGAAGCAGGTTGATTTGCGTCAATTTGCTGTTTTTGCGCAGGTTTTTCTTCTCTTTTCGAAGCTCGTGTTTGAGGTGTGTGTACCTCTTTTCTTTTTTATCTCCGGTTTTCTTTTTTTTTATGGTACAGCGTCTTTCACGTTTTCGGTTTATTTTAATAAGTTACGGAGGCGGGTACATAGTTTGCTGATTCCATATATTTTTTGGAATTTGGCGGTACTACTTTTTTTCTTTTTGGCACAGACTTTTTTTGGAGGCCTTTTGTCGGGTGTCAATAAACCTATAATCCATTATAATTTGACCGATTGGCTTTGGTCTTTGTGGGACACGTCACATGTGCATGTGAAGGCAGCAAAAAATTTACCTATCAATTCGCCTTTTTGGTTTATCCGTGACCTTATGGTGGTTTTACTGCTATCTCCGATCATTTACTTTTTAATTAGGAAAGTGGGTGTATTTGCCGTACTGATACTTGGGGTAGTCTGGCTTTTCAAACCCTATTTTTATCTGCCTGGATGGAGTACTGTATCCTTTTTTTTCTTTTCGGCAGGGGCTTATTTTAGTTTACATAATAAGAACTTTGTGCTCGTTATGCAGTCATTTTTACCCTGGTCTGTTTTATGTTATGTGCTGCTGATCATAGCAGCATTTTATGGTTTTGGAAAAGGTGGGTGGAGTTATCTGTATTGTGCCAATGTATTATTGGGATTGCTATCTGCGGTTGCAGTGACAGGCTACTTTATTGAAAAGGGTAGCTGGCGGCCAAATCACTTTTTGGTTAGTGCGAGTTTTTTCATATTTGCTTACCACCGTTTGCCGCTGGTCTTTATTATCAAATTTTTGTTTATTCAGGTTAGACCGCAAACGGATGTCGCTCTGCTGTTTTTGTATTTCGTTTGTCCAGTCTGTGTTATTCTTTTGGGCTTATTATTTTTTTGGGTTATAAGCATGCTATTTCCCCGCTTTACTGCTGTTATCTGTGGAGGTAGATTATGAGAAAAAAACTAAGAAAACGGATCGTATTAGCCATCGCAGCTACTATTTTGGTAGGTATTGGACTTTTTTATAGATTTTATTATCTGCAAAGTTCACCATTATTGCGGTCAGAATTTGTCTTTACTGATTTGATCCGGTTGAAAAGTACAGCAGTAAAGAACCAGGGTGCCTCCAATACCTGTTGGTCTTATACTGGGAATTCCTTTCTTGAATCAGAAATGATCCGAATGGGTAAAAACCCTGTGGCGATTTCGCCGCTATTTACGGTCCGGATGGCTTATCTGGAACGTGCGCGGAATTATCTTCGCCTGCATGGTGGATTAAAATTAAACGAGGGCGGGCAGCTTCATGATGTGATGGATATGTTGCGTTTACATGGGGCGATGCCGACAGCTGCCTATACTGGTATTAAAGCGGGGAAAAGCCCGGGGGATTTTAAGCGCATGCGCGCTGTTTTGAATAGCACACTATCTGGGATGGTAAAGACAAGGATATTGAAAAGCAGTTGGGAGCGAGAAATTGATGCTGTGATGGACGACCATCTGGGGAAGTTGCCTGTTCATTTTGACTATCAGGGTAAAGAGTTTACAGCGCGTAGTTTTGCTGATCAGGTTATTGGGATTGATCCAGATCAATATATCCATATTGCTTCCGTTATGACCGCACCTTACTACAAATCTTTTGTGTTTTTGATTCCCGACAATTGGTCTTTCAGTCAATTTTACAATATGCCTATGGAAGATCTATCCACTGTCGTTGATGGGGCTTTAAAAAAAGGTTTTACGGTAGCGTGTACGATCGACATCTCGGAGCCAGGTTTTTCTTGGCCTTATGGCATCGCTTATGTCCCCCAGAAATCAGTGTCAATGATGACAGCGGAAGAAAAGAGGTATCAATTTGTGCGGCCTCAACCTGAACGCAAAGTCGACGCTATGATACGTCAAAGAGCATTTGACGCGTGGGAAACAACAGATGATCATGCACTACATATTATAGGCTTAGCAAAAGATCAACATGGGAGAGCATACTATGTCGCTAAGAATTCTTGGGGCAGGGGCAATGCCTTCCGGGGGATTGTTTACCTCACGAAAGAATATTTTCGCTATAAAAGCACAGCCTTAATGGTTCATCGAGATGCCCTTGATGCGTCTCTGAAAAGCAAATTTTACAATTAGCTGCTTGGATGTCTTTGTTGCAACCTGCTTCGATCTTGATACATGTTTTCTAGGTAAGTTCCTAGGGAGCGGGTGCGTTCGGTATCCACATTGCTAATATACCGTTGAAACATTTGTTCGGTACTATGTCCTGTGGCATCCATCAGCAATGCTGTCGGAATTTTACCATAAAAGTTTGTGGCAAAGCTTCTTCTTCCGATGTGGCTGGTAATTGCATCACATTTTGGGATGAGTTGTTCTGACGCCCGGAATCCTTTGCGCTTCCTTACCTTGACGAGTGTTGTAATGCCTGCAAGGCGTGTCACCTCTTTGATTTGCTCATTATATTTTTGGGCGGTCATTTTGTGAGGGAAACTATGCCCATTATTTGACATAATGATTAATGCAGTAGGGTGAAGTGGGAGTAAGATGTTTTTCTGTGTTTTCTGCTGGGTAAAGGATAAGCAGGGTTTGCCATCAAGAATTTCCATCATATCGAGATTGAAATTCATAAAATCAGAGACACGTTGTCCTGTGTAACAGCTGATTATCAGCCAATCTTTAGCGGCCTTTAGATGGACGGGTACGTCCACATTTTTTATTGTGCTAATTTCGTCTTCATTGAGGCTGATAGCACGGTTTATTTTTCTGACTTTGGGTAGTTCCAATTCGTAAACAAATGTTCTGACGCCTCGTTTCTCCAAAAAATTAAGCACTGTTCGCACAAAATGTATCGTGCGGTGGATGGTGCTTATACTATAGTTTTCAGCTTCACCATATGCAATAAATTGTTGTACAAATAAGCTATTCACTTGCTCTAACATAAGATGTTTCTGCTGAAATCCTTCAAATCGTTTCAATAAACGGAAGAAGACCAGATAGCGTTTGTGTGTGGTTGGGGTAATCAGGTGTATTCGGCTTTTAATAAAATTGTCGACACTTTGCAAGAGCCCTCCTGCTGGCAGTGAGGGTTCGTGGTCTATACAGCATTTTTTGACGAAACGGTTGACTGCCCGTAGGGAAAATTCTTTTTTATTGGACTTTAATTCAGAAAGATACATTGCTATTGAAATCTTTAGTTCGTCCAGCTTTGTATTGAGCTTTTTGAGACTTTTTAAATAAATATTACTGGGTCTTTGTTTTTCTTGATCCCATTGAGACGGCTTAATTTTTAAAGGAGTTTTAATAAGGATTTGCTGTTGTTGCTCGTCAACGAATGCAAGGTAGATGAAAGATATTGAAGTAGGATTCAATAAGATAAAATTAAAAATCATGAGGTAAACTTTTTGCTATTGTCTGAGCATAAAGATACTAGATTATACAGATTAGTCTAATTCAGACTACAATTCTATCTATTCAAATATAACTATTTTTTTTTAACTAATTACAAGATATGCCTTTAAAATAACCATTTGGTCATTGAATGTTTTTAATTGTATAAAATACACGTTGAAAATCAAAAAGTTTTCCACGTATCTTATTTGTAATCAGATTGTAATGTTTTTTTTCTAGTCTGAATTAGACTAATAATTTACAATTAAAATAGCTCATATAAGCTTGTTGAATAAATTAATAGACCGAAATATGAACAGTAAACCGAGATATGTCGCGCCGAAAATTGAGATGCTTTTAATTGTACAGGAAAGTTTTGACAAGACGATAAACATGTATTTCAATAGTAGAGCAAAGTACAGCCAAAGTATAGATTATAAGGCGTCAAATTTATAAAGTAACAATTACCTCCATGGACAAGAAACTAAAACTTGCATTTGTAGATGATAATGTGTTGCACCTAAAAGTAATTGAACATTTGGCCAGGGAAATGGGAAATTATGAGATGTTATATTCTTGTCACAATGGGAAGGAGCTGGTTCATTTCCTTGATAAGAGTATCGATCACCCAGATGTATGCATTCTGGATTTGCATATGCCGGAGATGGATGGTATGGAAACGGCTCGTTTATTACGACGTCGATATCCGATGATTCGTTTATTTGGCTATTCTGCTAGCGAAAGTGCAGATGAAAAAAAGAGATTTCTGGATAGTGGCGTCAAGCTTGTCTTTTCAAAACAATCTCCCCGAAAAATGTTAACATCCATCTATCATTATACCATGCTCTGTGAAAATCTGGATATTATTGATTTTGAGAAAAATTTATTTAGGAAATGGAATTTTGTAAGCCAATTATAGGAAAAGAAGAGCGACAGTTTGATGTGCTTCATCTCGCTGAGTATCGTGGTGAGCAAACTAAAAGGCTACACAATGCGTCGGTATTTTCAATCATTCGAACCTGTTTGCCTGTCCGTATAAAAATTGGTCCCATGTTATATGATTTTGATGCAAACGAACTCATATTTATCGGACCACAATACGAAGTTGAGCTTGCTGAAGCTAATGCTGCTGACGGATATTTGCTGTGGTTCACCGCAGATTTTTACGAAAGGTCCAAAGCTGATACAGAAATACTACATTCGGGATTATTTTTTGGAAATTATCCTTTTCTGTCTATGCGTGAATGCAGATCGGATCTGGTTTTTAAGCGACTCATCGTGGAGCGTTTGAAGGAATGTGCTGCGGATTGTGGAGTGGATATGATGATTGCGCATCACTGCTTTGAATCGTTGTTACTGGATGGGTATCAAAAAATGTTAACGTTGAATACATCGACGTCATCTGTAGAAACTCCTTCCATTCAGTTATTTAACAGATTTTCGATTCTGCTGCATAAGCACTACCGCGAATATACCAGTGTACAATATTATGCAGACCGTCTACATCTTTCGCCACGGAAGTTGACGGAACTGTGTTTGTCAGTTACCGGCAAATCGGCTAAATGTGTGATATCTACTGTGGTGACTCAGCAGGCATTGCGCTATATACAGCATACTGATCTATCGATATCTCAGATTTCTTATGAAATGGGTTTCTCGGATGAGTCGAATTTTCGCAATTTTTTTAAAAGACAGACAGGGAACAATCCGCTTTCCTTTCGTCAGATTTAATTAGGGGAATCTATTCTTGCTTTTTCGACTCTTTTTTAAAGTAGAGGTAAGGACGTTTACTGGCGGGCATTCTTTGAGTTACTTTCGGTAAAGCCTTTTTGTCGAGCAGCCCACTGCCTAAATGTTTCAAAAGTAAGGCGTACAATCTGTCAGTCGTGAAGGTCATCTGATAATCTTTTCTGAAATCAATGATCATTGCATCAATTGTCTTTGGGCTATCAAAATAGTCTGATTCGTGGACGATCTTGGCAATTAAATCACGCTGCTTGCGATGGTATTCGCTTCGATTAACCCTTTCATCCATCGGTAATTTTAAGTGTTTTAATTCTGTACTCGCTGTGTAAGCCTGTTTAAGTCGCTTTAAATGGGACAGGTTTTCTTCTTCGATTTTTAAAGATAAAGCTGGATCAAAAAAGTCTGTAAGGCTAATAGCAAATGGCGTGCAGATTTTTGAAAGACTGTCTACGGATAGCGAGCTCGTTTTGCGGTAAGCACTCCTAATCGTGGATGTGGAAACGTTTGCAAAGCTTGCTAGGCTTTCTATCGTCAATCCAGTTAAATCAATAATTTCAAGTATTCTTTTTGAAATTAATTCTGCTAATTGCTGATCTGATATTTTTCCCATACTTAATCTTTTCTCTGCAATTTTATCTCAAGAGCGTATTATAATACTATTTAGTCAATAAGTTCAATAGGTACACTAGGGTCTAATGTGGCATGTTTTGAAAACTAATGGACAAAGCTAGTTGAATTAAATGAATAACAGCGTGTAAAAATTGGGGATTATCGTGTGTAAATTCCCTATTGTGAAAAGATTCTGGGTATTATAACCATCATTAGCTCTGATTTTGTTATTTCTACAGATTTTTAAAATCTCTTTGGAGGAAAATTTTATATCGATTATTAATATATAATTATTTTCAAAATAGCTATATTTGATTTGTCCATATTATTGAACTTAGTCTATTGTGTTTGAAAAAGCGCTCAAAATTCTATTGCTGTTAAGCACTTATTTTGCTATGCCTGTGTTTAATATGGCATGGGCATCGGGCTATCATGAAATTGAAATTATTTCAGGAGTCGATCCCTTTCACCGTAATATCGAGTCCGCGAGTCGCGATAAGCAGGGGTTTATCTGGTTTGTTGCCGGAAGTGTTCTTTATCGATATGATGGTGTTGCAATAAAGCCTTTCCATGAACTTTATATAGGGCCGTTAGCTTTTACAGAGGTGAACAAACTTACCGCTGATAATCGTGGGAGGCTGTGGTTGGAGACGCGGGATGGTCTGTTTATCTTTGATACCCAGCAATGGCAATTTATCAGGCAAAATGCGTTTTCAAAAGGATTGTGCGGGGAGCATGTTATCGCCATTTTTAACAAGGGTAATACTCTTTATGTGGCCACCCGATCGGGGGTTGTCTGGCAGATTATCGGTTTTAAGAAACGGAAAGTTCTAGAATTTAAACCTGCATTATCGGAGTTGCGGCGGCCGGTGGGGCACTGTATGCTCGCCGATGAAAATAGGCTTTGGTTTGCTTACAACAGCTCACTTTATTGTGTAGACTTAAAAAAGGGTGAAACGCAGCGTTTTCAAATGCCTAAAACGGTATATCAGGGCTTAGATGATATTTTTTTATTGCAAAATGGGCTGTTGTTGCGGAATTATGGTTTAGGTTACATGACTTTTGACGGGCAGCATTTTGCTAAAACTCATCTGAAAGGGCTCCATACAGGCGACATGCGCGATTGGGCGCACTGGTCGTTTGCAGATGGGGAAAAGATTATATTCGTTTTTGGTGACGGCCGTTATTTTGAGTTTAAAAACAACCAAGAAATGACTGCTTTGCGTCAAGATCGGCACGCTATCCGTAAGGATCTGTTTAAGTCTAAACTCAATCAGCTTGATTTCCATGATCATGAGGGCCTTTGTGCTACGGAGCATGGCTTGTATAGCCTGACAAGAATTGCTTTCGACCTGAACTATTGGAACACTGGTACGGCTAGATCAATTGTCAAACAGCAGCATGTGTATTATGTGGGTGGCTATGGGCCGTTGAAATATTTTACACTGAATGACTTCGCTATTCATGAATCGGCTCCGTTGAATAATTATTATGCTTTCCTGCCTTTGAGCCGCGATACGACGCTAGTAGGACTGGAGGGTAATTTTCTTGGTTTGTTGGTGCACGGAAAATTTAGCTCTTTATATTATAAAAAAGCCAAGGGCGTTATCGAGGACTTGTCCACCATGGTGTACAGCCTCTGTCAATATCGGGATGGCAACTATCTGGTGGGGACATCCTGTGGGATTTGGGTTTATGATCGGGATACGGGAATTGTGAGTCCGTTAAGGGATAAAATGGGAAAGCTGGTCGGCATGGGTGAGCGGATCAATTCCATTCAGCTACGGGGACAAATCATCTCCTTCACTACTGAAAATGGTTATTTTGAATATTTAGCGGGTGGACTACGTAAAATCTATCCGAATAAGCGTGAGAAAATCCAGGTATATAGCCATTCCTTTCGGCACAACAAGGTCTATCTGGCAACGAAAGGAAAAGGGCTTGTAGCGATTGATGCTATTACGGGTCAGGTTGACAACTACAACATGCGTATTGGTCTGGCACATAATGTGGTCTATAATATGGCTTGGGTAGATGACTTACTATTTTTGGGAACATTCAGGGGCTTGTCGGTTTGGGACGGTAAAAATTTTTATAATGCTTATGCCATGCACGGTCTTCCATTTGAGGAGTTCAATCAGCCTTCCATATTAGAAGATAGACCGAATGGACAGTTGTTTATCGGTGGGGTATTGGGATGCATTTCCATTAGACCTCAGCAATTTTTGTATAGTTTGAAGCAGCAAACTGTACCGCAACCGGTATTGGGTACAATTTCTATGGGTAGTGGCTCGAGCAATATCATTCGTTCATATACTCCAAATGCTGGTCAGGATACTGTGCTGTTAGACAAGCAAATTGAATTTGTCAACCTCCGGATAGCCAAAATAGATGCTTATAAGCAAAATTACAAAATTTACTTTCGCCTTCGCCCCCTCATAAAATCCTATCAGGAATTGTCGGCATCGGGGGAAATCAGTCTTTCCGATCTGAAAACAGGGGAGTATGAACTTGACGTAAAGACGGTAAGTGACAATGGGCTCAGTGTGAAAAGCAAACGATGGCTTTTTTATAAAAAGCCGAATTTTTATGAGACACAGCTTTTCTATGTGCTGATTACTTTGGGGCTTGGAGTCCTACTTTATATTCTTGCCATTATGCGATCATCCCAACTCAAGAGAGACAAAAAGCTACGGCTGGAACTTGCACGCGATTTGCATGATGAGGTTGGAGGCTTGCTTACTGGAATCGCTATGCAGACAGATCTGATGACGATGGATCAGCAGATTGGAGGTCGACATCGGTCTTTGGAAAAAATTGCAGTTTATAGCCGGGAAGCGGTTCAGACGATGGACGATGTAATCTGGGCGATAGACTCACGCAATAATAGCGCAGGAAGTTTAGAAGACCGGATGAGGTTTTTGGTCTCGCAGATTTTACCCATGCAAGATGTGGATGTACAATTTGATATCAACTTGCACAGTGCTGGACAACTGCCCCAATATGTTCGGCAGAATGTATACCTTATATTTAAAGAGGCTTTACATAATATATCTAAGCACAGTCCCGAGGGGAAAGTGGATGTATTTTTAAAAATTGATGCTCATCAGCTGATTTTAAGACTTTCCAATACCCTGCAATTTACGGGGGGAGCTGCATCGGATACGAGGTACCCTCGGCGTGGTCAGGGGATATCCAACATGAAACGCCGGTCTGAGGCTATAGGTGCTAAATTAGATGTGGAAAGGAGCGGCAGCTATTATCATCTGCAATTAGTTGCGAAGCTGAATGTGAAAAAACTTTTTTTTAACCTATTTAATTGATATGATGCAGCATAATCCTCAATTCTGGATAAGTTTAGGCTTTGCTATGCTTGGGGGATTGTTTTGTGCATCAGGCCTATTATTCCGTCTTTTTCGCTTCATCAAATACCGGGAGGTGGGGGAGTTGCTGCTCTGCGTGGGTGTGATGGCCTTGATCTGGCATGTGTTGATTTATTGCATGATCTATACCGGAGAAATTCAATATTATCCGCGAATTTATAACAAAGGTATTCCTTTTTACTACTTGGTGGGGCCTTGTTTTTATTTCTATGTTTGGCTCAAATTTACGACGAACGCAACTTTGCCGAAATTTTGGATCCTGCATTTATTGCCATTTTTCTTTGGATTGGTTGATATCATCCCTTATGCACTAGCACCTGTAGCGGAACAGAAGCAACTGCTCAAGATGCTTGTGGAGGATATCCCTTTGGGTTTTAAGCACCACTATGGTTTTGTAGATCAGCAATTACATTATATGTTACGATTTGCACTCGCGATAGCCTATGCTATCGGGCAATGGCGGATGTACTATATTTCTGATGCCGCTTCTAAAGCAGTAAAAAGAGAAGTGCTGATTTTTAATTGTGTATACAGTACCTATCTTTTGCTTCAATGTAGTATGGTATTGGCTATTATTTTTAACAGCAGTCAGGAAGCCTATATTCTTAAGAGCCTGGATAAGCTGGTGTGGGTAAGCTTTTGCTTTCTATTGTTTAGTCTGTGGTTTGTAGTGGATGGCATAAAAAAAAAGTAACTTATTCAACTCATATATACTGATATTATTCTTATGCCGAACACAAAATTTAGATTAGCTATCATTGAAGACCGTATGCCGGTACTTGAATCATTACGTTCTTATTTTGATGATAATAATACGCAATTTGATCTATTGATTGCTGCCCGTGAATTTGATGAGCTGGTGTATGCCGCCTGGAGTCCTGAATGTTTGGATGTGTTGCTTTGTGATATTGGATTACCGAATAAAAGTGGTATCGAAGTGACTTGGTATATAAAGCGTAAGTTTCCGCATATACAGGTGGTCATGTTTACTGTGTTTGATGATAAGGAACATATCTTTCAGGCACTTTGTGCGGGTGCGTCCGGTTATCTGCTTAAAAGTACGCCTTTACCTGAGATGGAACAATTGTTGGTGGAAGTGATGAAAGGAGGCTCTGTGATGAGTCCGCAGGTGGCTCGGCTTGTAATTTCCCATTTTAACCCTGCACTCGACCATAAAATTGATTATCGGCATCGGGAACAGCTTACTCCGCGTGAGATCGAAATTGTTTCTCTGTTGCAACAAGGATATACCTATAAAAAAGTTGCTGAAACTGCGTTCATAAGCGTGGATACGGTAAAATTTCACATTAGAAATATCTATGGAAAATTACAAGTCAACAGTAGGTCCGAGCTTATGCTGAAATATAATAAGCCAATTTGACGGTTATTTTTTTCTGAAAAACCACCCGAATGGGTAGGTAAATACTTTGCTTGTATTTTTAAGTTTGTGATGCCATTTTAAAGCAACTTAATCTATTTAATTAAAAGTATGCAAATTCATGATGTCAAACCTAAGCAAACCAGGGTGTTTTCGGTATTGCATGCAGATAGCGATCTGCTTATGCGAAAAATAATTTCCAATGTTTTTTCTAACGAAGCATTTCAGCTGGATTCTGCTGCGAATGGAAAGGAAGCATTCGCTCTTTTGGAAGCGCGGGATTATCAGTATGATATTATCATTACCGAAATGCATATGCAATATGCAAACGGGTATGAGATTATCAATAAGGTGATGAAAGAATCTCCTCGGACGCGGACAATTATCACATCGAACATGAGCTACCTTCATATCCGTGAAGGGCTGGAGATTGTGCGGGAAGACTGTTTTAAAAAGCCACTCGTGGTGGGCAAACTACTCGAGCGGGTGAAGCATATCATGGGGGGAGATCCGGAGGTCATTCCTGCACCTGAGATGTGCTACAAATCGACCGAGGTGAATCAAATAAGGTTGGAAACTTGTGATGAAGCGCAAGAACTAATGGATGTGCCCGTATCAGGAAATGTACAAGATATAGTAAATGTGCAAGAGTTAGCTCCTGTATTGGAGCTTCTGGCAGAGCAGGATTTCGTTCATGTACAGGAGCGGTTGGATGCGCAAGAAGCTGTCATGAGTGAGCTTTTTGTGGCTGAATTTGTGGCGAAGGAAGAAACTTTAGCTATAGATGTCGCTACAGAGCCGCATGTTCTGCTTGCTTTTGAGCCGAAAGCACAGGTGACTTCAGGTAGAAGATGGTGGTAAAATAACGCTTATATACGAAAAATTATATGTATACAATACAGTCTTTCTCAAGCCTGATGCAGGCGACCAATTCACCATTGGTAAATACGGCCAACTCGCTATTGACGGGATTAAAAATAAGGATGGGCGAGCAATGGTATATATGTGGTAAATTGGCCCTAAACGAAGGGAACAGCCCAAGGAGGCCATTAAATGCATCTCCGGACTCATTGGAATGCCAATTGCTTTTTAAAGCAGCAATTTTGTCGAGCGGTGTGAGTGCCAACACCCCGCTGATGGTTACCGTAGGCCTGCCCAATAGTACCTACCGCCTGTATCGGGAAACTGCAGAACAAACGCTTCGTGGAAAGCATATCATCCAGTCGGATCCTGGAGTGTATGGTGAGGAGGGATCTGGCACGTTGCCGATAGATGTTACACAGGTGGATGTATTGCCTGAGATTGTGAGCTGTATGGTAGCCCTGCGCAGAGGTGAAAGCTGTGAAAGGGGTGCTTTTTTTATTTTTAGCTTTGGCTTTGGGACATTGGAAACAGGGTTGAGTACAGATGAGGGCGTGGTGGAAAATGCTATGGGAAGTGCTCCGGGGATGCATTATGCTGTTAATATACTACGCGAACAACTTCAGCAGACTCATGATTTATCCTTCCAGAGCATGCAGCAACTTGATGAGGCTTTTCGAAATGGCTATCTCTATATCAACCGCAGAAAGTATGATTTGCAAGAATTGCGTAAAAAAGCTATACAGACGTATTATGCTGAAATTGTTTCACCCGCTTTAGGAGAGGTGGTCAATGATAGAAACCTCGCTAAATCAAATCGCATATTTTTATGTGGGGGCGGTGCCCACTATGGCGATCTGATCGACTGCATTTTGGAAGAGTTTGGCGATATTGCAGGGGTTAAAATTGTCGAGCATCCAGAGTCGCTGGCTGTCAAGGGTTATCTGCTGAACTCCATGCGTTACATTCAGGATCAGTCCAAACTGCCGATGGGTATTGATATTGGGAATATCCAAACACGTGTAGCCCTAGCTGAAAACTAAGGTATGACGGTAGACCAAACATTTATTGCAGTAATTCAGGGGATTGTGGTCACTTCCTTTATTGGAACTTTTGTTGCTTATGCAGTGATTATGATTCTTCGTTTTCGAACAGCAAAAGCACAGCGTCGTCAGGATAAGCTGGACCAGCTGATTGAAGATCGTATCTTGCCGCAGTTTATCCAGGAAATGGGCACAGAAAGTGTACAGGTGTCCATTGACCAGTCCGTTTTGGATGAGCTTGCGCTGATGGACAAAGGGAACCGTCAAACCCTAATTGATACCTTGATCCGGCTTCGATGGCATGTGGCCGGAACAAATGCGCTGATGCTGCATCGCATTTATGTTTTACTTGGGCTGAATCTGGATTCGCTCCAAAAGATGAAATCGCGGAAATGGTACCGCAATGTTCAGGGGTTACACGAACTGACGCTTATGGACTATGCGATTTCGGACATTGATATTCTCCGATTCAATCTGAGTGAAGTGTCTGAGCTGCGTTCTGCAGCCCGAAGCGCATTTATGCGTTTTAGTAAAAATGAACCTTTTCGCTTTTTTGATGAAGTTCGGGATCCATTGAGTATCTGGGAATTGATTGGATTTTTTCGGATTCTCGAACAATCCCGCGATACGGTAAAATCAAACTTTGCAAATTGGATCCGTTATTCGCGCAATAAAACGGTTGTTATTTGTTGTATGAAGCTTGCGGCACACGAGCAGAGTGTGGAGGCTATCGATAGTATTGAAGGTTTGCTGAATGTGAACGATCATAGCTTGCGCTCGCATGCCATCAATGCGCTGGGACATTTAAGAGCTGTGCATACACAAGAAATACTGATAAAAATGTATCCTAATCAGCCGGTAGACTGCCAGTGCGAAATCCTGTTTTCACTTGGCATGTTCCGGACGCCACGAGCGATGGAATTTCTGACGGAACAATTTCAGTCGGCCTTTGATTTTGAAATCGAAAATCATGTTGCGGCAATACTCGCCCGGTTAGTTCGCAACAATCAATTGGTATGGAATCCGCTCAATTTGCCTTCCCGCAAACAGCGTATTCTAAACTATTATCTGCACGAACAATAACTTATACGATATGATCCAAGACATAATTGACGTTTTCCAACTTTTTATATTTTCCTACAGTAGCCTGACCATGGTGATCTACGTCATCATGGCGGTGCTATCGTATAAGGGAATTATGCTGTATAGGCGTAAAAATAGAGAGCATTATACGCAAAATGTGATTTCGAGTCCACTCTCGCCCGGGATTTCGGTCATTGCCCCGGCTTACAACGAGGGTTTGACGATCATAGATAATGTTTATGCGTTAATGCATCTGAATTATCCTTTGTACGAAGTCATTATTGTTAATGACGGTAGCACGGATGATACCTTGGAGAAGTTGGTGGCGCATTTTGAACTTAGGGAGGTAGATCTGCCCTACAATGAAAAGATCAAGACGAAAACTGTGAAGCGTTTTTTTCGCTCTACTGAGCGCGCTTATGAAAAGCTGCTAGTCATTGATAAGGCGAATGGAAAAGGCAAAGCAGACGCTTCGAATGCAGGTATCAATGCCTCAAAATTTGATTATTTTCTCTGTACAGATGTGGATTGCATTCTGCATGAAGATACTCTTTCCAGGCTTATGCGCCCCATTTTAGACGAAAAGAGCCGGAGCCGCTTAAAAGACATTCAGGTAATTCCCGATACGGGGTATATCCATGTGGAGAACAATCAACGCCGTGTCATTGCAGTGGGTGCACCCTTGCGAATGATCAATTCTTCTGAAGTGGATAATGGTGTGATCACCCGTTTTAAACCGCCCCATAAGGTGCTCCCACGTTTTCAGGAGCTGGAATACATTCGGGCTTACCTGCTTTCTAAAATGGCTTGGAGTTCAATTAATTGTGTTCCAAATGTTTCGGGGGGACTTGGTCTTTTTGATAAACATATTGCGGTTAAGGTTGGTGGGTATGATCCACGTTCATTTGCGGAAGACATTGATATGGTGACCCGCATGAGTGTTTATATGATACAGAATAATCACAAATATGCAATTCGCTATATTCCGGTCTCACTTTGTTGGACTGAAGGTCCCCAAACCTTACCGGTTTTTAGCCGGCAACGTGTACGCTGGGCACGGGGACTGATCCAGATCATGCTGCTTCATCGGCATGTTTTGTTTAATTTTAAATTTAAAAGGCTCGGTCTTATCGTCTTTCCTTACAACTTTTTATTTGAATTTTTGGCGCCTATATTCGAAGTATTGGGATTATTGTTTTACATCTATCTTATTGTTATCGGTGCGATTAATTGGGAAAATACATTTACATTACTGGCTTTTCTTTATATGTTTTCTGTACTGGTAAGTTCGATTGCTGTGCTGTGGGATCAATTAATTGAAAGGCATTATCGGAATACAGGTGAGGTGATTGGACTTTGCCTCACGGCATTTGCCGAGCCGTTTATTTATCATCCGCTCATCGTTTTTTTTAGTATCAAAGGCTATATTCAGTCGATGTTCCGACAAAAGCTGGTATGGGGGAATATGCAGCGTAAAGGTTTTGCAAACCAAAAATCGACCGTCAAAAATCAAGTTTAAGCTACCATGAATTTCCGTTATCCTATTTTTATTCTTTTGCTACTGTCGACTCAGTTGTTGCGAGCACAGACCTGGAATTCTGTACGTGCCGAAAAATTGTACCAACAGGCTGTTATAGAAATTAAATCTTCCCAACAGCATAAGGCATTAAAGTCACTGGAAGATGCAATAAAGCTAAATCCGGCGCATATTGATGCGCAGGTTCAACTTGCTCGTATTTATATGGCCCAGAAACGCTATGATCAGTCCATTCGTACGGCACAGCTGGTACTGCGCGCGTCGCCTGGATATGAAGATGTATATTATTATATCATTGGTTCTTATTTATCGAAAAATAGACCTGGGGAAGCCTTGCGGTACGTCGAAATGGGATTGTCGCGTTTTGCTGCCAACAAAGATTTCGGAATCAAAAAGCTCAATATATTGGATATGCTCAAGCTCTATCAGGATGGAGACTCTTGGGCGGAGGTGCTTATGCGGCGGTTTCCGACTGATCGGAACGTAAGGCTCGCCATGGCAGGGCATTATGAAGCAAAAGCGGACTGGTATAAAGGGAATAGAATGGATAATCTGGCCAATTCTTATTATGAAAAGGCGCTCGAGCTTGCACCAAAGAATACTGATCTCATTGAAAAAATGAACAACCTTGTATCTCAGGGTGGCGACTACGACGCTCGTATTGCCAGGGTAAATGCGCTATTGAACAGCGACAGTAAATCGTACAATGCGCTATTTCAAAAGCTCAGCCTATTACAGGAATCACATCGTTATGCTGAGGCTTTAGATGTGCTTCGCGTGATCTTACGCTATTATCCTAAAGATAAAAAAGCCCTTGACCTCAACAATAGTTTACGAAAAGAAGCCGCTGGTTATTATCAGAATACGGATACTTATGCGCTTTACCAGTCGATTTTGGATCAGAATCCGGGAGATCGCGAAGCCTTGGAAAAGGTAGTTGGCATTGCTGCTTCTCGTGGGGAGACGACGCAGGCGCTGTATTGGGTAGACCGTGCCTTACAACGAAATATAGGTGATCGTGTACTGCTACGTCGAAAAATGGATTTCGAATATCAGTTGCACCGTTATCAAGCCGCGGCAGATATTGCTGTTAAGCTTTATGGAAACAATAGCGATAAAGCTTTCCGGTCGGAAGCCATACAGATGATCAACGCCTGTGGTCATTATTACCTGCAACAGCAACAAGCGGATAGCGCCATGGTTTACTATGATCGTACGCTTGGGCTGGAACCTAAGAATATGGCTGCTCTGCAAGGACGTATTTCGGCGCTCCTTGTTCAAAATAATATGGCGGAGGCCTTGCGGGAGCTGGACCAAGCGATCAGTTATTATCCCAACGATATCGATTTGCAGTTGAAAAAGGCCGGTTTTCTGGCGCAGTCCGGTAAAATACAACAAGCTGTGGCTTTAAGTGAAAAATTGTACGTCCGATATCCCGAGAATTCGAAACTTAAATCACTTTACCTGGAACAACAGTTGGCCGCAGCCAATGCCTGTATACTCGTTGAGGAGTACGGTGAAGCGGAAACGCATCTTCGCCAACTGCTGGGTGAAGATCCTGATAATAAAGAAGCCCTACACTACCTGTCTAATATTCTTGACCTTAGACGACGCTATCCGGAAGCTTTGCTCGTTGTCCAGCGGTCCCTGCAAAGTTATCCGGGTGACCGTGACTTTCTTCAGAAGAAAGCTTCTATACTCTACAACAGTGCACAGTATATGGCAGCTGCTGAGGTTGCCACCATGCTTCGGACAGAATATCCCTACAATCAAAAATATCGTGGTATGGTACAGGACGCCTGGATGGCGGCTGGATTGGTTTTTCAAAAAAAGGCATTGGTCGATAGCGCGATTTTCTGTTACAACCGCGTGCTGGAGGGGAACCGGACAGATTCGCTCGCCCACATGAATAAAATAGGTCTGTTGATGGGAAAAGGAGATTTTGCGTATGCCCTGCGTTGTGTGGATACGGCGTTACAGCGTTTTGAATATGCCGAACCTTTTCTACTAAAAAAGGTAATTGTACTTGATAGTTTAGGGCGATTTGCTGAGGCTGCTCAGTATGCCGACACCCTTTCCAAGCGCTTCGATCAGCGAAAACATAGGGAATATGCTGCTTTTTTGCGCAGTAAGACTATGCAGCACGCTTTTGGACTTTCTTTGCTGAACAGCTCCTTTTCGGGTGTTGATGATAATCCGGCGCCTCCTGCTTACCGTATTGCAACTTTATATTACACCCGTCGTTTGTCGCCAAAAATAAGTTATGGTGCACAGCTATTATTCACAGGAAGGCAATCGGGTACGGGAATTATGGGCGAGGGAGACCTGACATATACGGCGAGTAAATTGCTTTACTGGAAGGCTTCGATCGGTATTTCCAACAATGTGTTGCTTCCTAAATATAGGTTAGCCTACTCGCTTTACCGGCAGTTGGGAAAAGGTTTTGAAGGGGAGATTGGTACTCGTTTTCTCGAAGTTGTGGAGGTCAAAGCTTTATCCCTTGTGGCGGGTGTGAGTAAAAGTTTTGCCCCTTTTCTGCTAAATGCAAGAATATTTGCCATCAAGGAAGAGAAGGATTTTTACCTAGCTTTTCAGGCTGGCGCAAAATATGAGCTTACTGAGGCTGATTTATTACAGGCAAATTTTGGAATGGGAACGTCGCCTGATGACAGAAGCAGGCTTATTCTATTACCTGAATTGGGTGGTGTTATGAGCCGAAGTTTAGGGGCAGGGTATAGGCGTACGATAAACTATCGCACTTCCTTAGGTCTCAATGGTACTTATACGAGTCAAAAAATTGGTACGGCAACATTCCGTAATCAATATGATCTACTGTTGGCTTTACAGGTGAAATTTTAACTCTAGCCGATAATTGAACAATGAATGGTACAATTTTAATTTTAGGTGCCGAAGGGTACTTGGGTTGGCCGTTGGCCATGAAAGTTGCCCTGCATCATCCTGACCAAAAAATTATATTGCTAGATAATGGCTGGCGCAAAAGCACGGTTGCCCATCTGGGATTTGGTCCTTGGCTGCAGATTGGAGACCTTTCCAGTCGTATTGAAGCATTTGGCCGAAAGTACGGTTTAGGGAACATGTGCGGTGTGCATATTGATGTTTGTACGGATGAATTGACGGATCTGATTCGTCGCGAAAGACCGCATACGATCTATCACTTGGCTCAACAGTGTTCGGCCAGTTACTCGATGTTGGGGTTACAACAAGCGCTTTACACGATACGAAACAATGAAGAAGGTAATATGCGTCTGCTTTGGGCAGTACGTGAATATGTTCCGGAAGCGCATATCATTAAGCTTGGGTCTTTTGGCGAATATGCTAAGGGTGGGTTACCAATAGCTGAGGGGTACTTTAAGCCGGGTTATAAAGGACAGCTTGCTTCCACGCCATTGCCTTACCCCAGAGCGGCCAATGATATTTATCATGTTTCGAAAATCAATGATTCAAATTATGTGGCAATGGCTGCACGTACCTGGGGGCTTCGTATCACCGAGGTAATGCAAGCAACAGTTTTTGGTCTGTTAACGGCAGAAATGGATGCTTCGCCAGATCTATTTACTCGTTTTGATTATGATCCGATATTTGGGACTGTAGCCAACCGTTTTATCGCGCAGGCAGCTTCTGGGGCTCCGATGACAGTATACGGAAGTGGAAAGCAACGTACAGGGCTGATGGCTCTGACCGATGCGGTTAACTCGCTGGCCCGATTTGTGAAAGATATTCCATCGCTGGGCGAGCACCGTGTGGTGAATCATGTTACAGAAACGCACTATTCCATTCTTGAACTTGCCCAGGATATTGGTGACATCGCTGGGGCTATGGGTTTGGATCCTGCGATTTCTTTTGTAGCTGATCTTCGGGGAGAAAGTGCTGTTAAAAAGGCTGTATATACGATTGAAACAAGCTTGCAGGGAAGTAGTTTATATCATAGCAATTTTCCTACGGTAATTGAACAATCCATCTGTCTTTTGCAACAGTATAATAATAGGCTTCAATCGCATCATTTTACACCGCATAGATCCTGGAACGAACATGTTTATGGGCGAAATTGTTGTTCCGAAACGCAAGGTCTGGCAAAAAAAATAGCGGATGAAGCGTATTGGGATCAGATCAGAGTGAATATATTTCCTTCGACCAAGGTAAATCTGAATCCGGGCTGCCTGGCTACCTTGCCTCAGGATCAGCTCGAAACGATTAGTTATCAGGTCAATGGTAGTCCACTCGCTTTATATGCTTTGGGAAGGGAAGCTTTTGATTCCATACAAGATGAATGTGCGCAATTGTTTCCATCTGATGGATATCGCTGTAATGTGACTTCTAGCACATCTCAGATGATGAATTTATTGGCATTGGCGCTTTTACGAAGACTTCGAGTGGATGGGAAGGGAAGTTTTCAGGTACTGACGAGTGAGCATGAACATCCGGGGGGGATTGGCCCCTTTGAACAATTGCCAGAATATCAGCTCACTTATGTATCTGATGTTATCCTTAATGATGCTGCGGAATTTGAGCGATTTTTGCACGAGATGAAACCAGATGTCGTTTTCTTGTCGCATGTCTATTATCCTACAGGACAACTGATGCAGGATAAGCAGCGTCTGAGCAGTATAAAAAGGGTTGTCCCGAATGCAATTCTAATTCTTGATATTGCTCAGTCATTGGGTATTCAGCAACTTCCTTTTGGGGATGCTGATGTGTTGATCGGAAGTACACATAAATGGCTACACGGTCCTTTGGGAGGAGGCTTAGCTTGGTTCAAAGAGGAATTTGCACGTTGGCTGGGCGCTTTATACTGGAATAAGCAGCATCTTTTTGAACATCCGCAAACACATGGCTTCAGTATTCCAGGGGGGCAGGATTTCTTATTGTATGAAAGGTTGAGGAAAAGTCTAAAGCGTTATGGGGAAATTGGACCAAAAGCTATTTTCGATCGTAGTACCTATCTGGCGACTTATTTTAAAAGTGAGCTTGACAGTATTCTGAACGATGCAGACATTACGCATTGTTTTAAGGGTGATGATGTATCTCCGGTCGTATGTCTGTTTTTGTCCGCTTATGATCCTTATCCGCTATACGAATTTTTGAGAAAGAAAGAAATCCATATAAAATGCATTAAGCATTGTATTATAGAGGGGCAATCTGGGCATTTGCTCCGGTTTGGAATACCTTATTATGAAAACTTGCGCCGGCTGCGCATGGTGCTTGATACGATAGCTTCTTTTGTGCACTGTGTTGTTATGGACAAGCGGGCGGAAGATTTTGTTGTTTAGTTTAATGACAAATGATGAAAGATACGAATTATAGACTGAGCTTGTTCATTGTTGTTGCTGTGTTTTTAATCAGCAGCTGTATGGCACAGCAACTGGACATTGTACGGGATAGGAAAGCTGAAACTGAAATTGTTATTTCTGAGCATCCCTCAGTTTTGGAGCGTAAAGCTGCGCAGGTACTACAGGATTATGTCAAACGAATTACTGGCGCAGAGTTAGCGATATTGTCGAGCCCTTCTGGGACGAAAAAACACGTAGTATATATAGGGAATACTTTTTATCAGGAGGCGATGGGAAAGAAGGTTGTGCTTGGTCGGGAAGGTTTTGAAATTATTGTTCGGGAAGGTCAGATTTACCTAACAGGAGGTTCAGGGAAAGGTTTACTTTATGGTGTATATGAGCTTATTGAAAAACAGTTTGGTGCACGGAAATATGATCAAGGGCCAGCTTGGGTTCCTAAGCGGTCGAACCTGTCGCTTCCTCTGAATTTCCATTTTTGCTATGAGCCGCCACTACGTTATCGGGAATCCTATTATCCGGCTTCCGCCGACAGTGAATATCTAGATTGGCATCATTTGCATCGATTTGAAGATTTGTGGGGCCTTTGGGGGCATTCTTTTTTTAAAATTATACCACCAGAGAAGTATTTTCGTCAACACCCTGAATTTTTCGCTTTCACAAATGGAAAGCGTAGCGCAACGCAACTCTGCCTGACAAATCAAGGAGTGCAGAAAATTGCACTAGACTATTTTCGGCGTGCAATTGCTGATCATCCTGATGCGGTCTATTGGTCTATTGCACCAATGGATGGTAGGGGAGGCTGTACCTGTGATCGCTGTAGGAAAGTCGATCAGGAAGAGGGAGGCCCCCAAGGCACGCTGATCCGATTTGTGAATGGCGTGGCAGCCCAATTTCCGGACAAATATTTTACAACGTTAGCCTATGGCTATACTGCGGAAGCTCCCAAAATCACAAGGCCATCTTCCAATGTTTATGTGATGTTGAGTACGATAGACGCAACTCGGGAGCGGGGGTTGGGGGATAATCCAACAGCTGCATCTTTTCGGAGGCAGCTCAACGACTGGTCAAAAATTTCTTCCAATATTTTTGTGTGGGATTATACTACACAATTTACAGCATATTTAAGTCCTTTTCCGATGTACGATCATTATCAGGGCAATATTGCCTTTATGCATCAGCATGGGGTGAAAGGTGTTTTTGAGCACGGATCAGGACATACGCTGGGTGATATGTCTGCATATGCGAGTTATGTGCAGGCTAAGAGTCTGTGGAATCCTGAGGTGGATCCGATTGAGGTTGAAAATGATTTTCTGGAGGGGTATTATGGTCTAGCTGCAAAAAGTATTAAAAAGTATCTCAATCAGCTATTGAATGCACGAAATACGAGTCGCTCCACTCTCGATATATACGGTAACCCGATTCTTTCTCGCCGTGGATATCTAGGGCCGGAAAAGATGACAATGTATAAAGATCTTGTGGATGACGGGCGGAAAGCGGTAACTGGAGATCCGAAATTGTTAAGCCGTGTCAATTTGATTGCCTTAGGTCTGGAGTATGCATCGTTGGAGCAGGCAAAGGCGTATGGAGAGCATCCACTCGGCTTTTTAAGCAAGAAAGATGCTAATCAGTGGATGGTTAATCCCAATTGGATGAAACGGATTGATCTGTTTTTGGACAGTGCACTTCGCGGTGGAGCTATCGAGTTGGCTGAAGTTAACGGCAGCCTCGAGCAATATCGGAAGCAATGGTTAACACTATTAAATAAACCCTATCTGCCTTCCTTGCTGCAGGGTGTACATCCCTTTTTCAAACCGCTATTTTTGCAGGATTTCCCCGCTAACGGAAAAACAACATTGAATGATGGACTATCTGGTACGATCGATTACAGTTACAATTGGCTCTTGTTTGATGGCAAGGAGGTGGAGATTACTTTTCCCTTCTCGCGGGAAACACAGCCCGCGCAAGTTCATCTTAATTTTCTGTTGGATCCAGCACATTATCTTTTTCTGCCGGATGAAGTAAAGGTGGAGAGTTCAAACGATAATGTATCTTATGGGCGCATCGGAACGCATAAGATCGATTCCAGTTTAATCCGGGAAGGTCCAAAGTGTTACCCCGTTTCATTTGGATTGAAAACGCAACCTGCACGTTTTTTAAAGGTAAAACTTTCTTTTTCACAAGAATTTCCAGCTTGGTTTGAAGGTTCTCGGCATCGTAAGCCGCTTTTTGCTATAGATGAAATTCGTGCGAGCGATTAGATGTAGCTGGGCTAAAAATTTATTTAACCACTAAGCTAACCTAAGAAAAGCTATGATGTCATTAGGGAAAAGTTTTCTGCCGGGGTATTTTGTGTTTAGAATTTGATCAGTCGGATGTATGTAAAGGCAGGTGCTGTACAGGCGGGTGAAAAATAAATGGGGCGAACGCCTTCGCCCCATTCTATCCATTAATATTATCAAGTCGAACGCAAAAAAAATGACTTGATGGTGTAAATTTAAAAAAATATTGCGGAATTGCTCCTGTTAAAAAATGCTAAAATCATGTAATAATTTTCCGGGTAGTCTAAAGACTACATTTTCAAAAAAAAAGACGGCTAGAATTTCTAGCCGTCTACATTTGGTCGCCGAAGCTCCAAAAATTATCCTGTGCTTATTTTTTAGTTTACACGTACGCAGCGAACATTCTTAAATGATGTACTCAATACATTTGCTCCTAATGCACTCACACCATTGAGAAGTTGTCCTGTATTGTTTGCCATATGGAACCGAGTACCTAATGAAAGAGGAACTAGGCTTAATCCCCGGCCGGCATTACCATAATATCCCCAGGTACCCGCGCCTACTAAGCCGACGATATTTGTACCTTGTTCATTTGTCCAAAGTGTAGTCGCTCTGCCGTAACTACTGAGTAAGGGGAGATTTAAGTTTGCCACTTGGAAGTTTGCAATGTCAACACTAAGATCATTCAAACCAACATTTGCTAGCCCTCCGTTTCCAAGTAGGGGCAAGATATTGACATTTGAAATCTCACCATTGTAGTAGAAGCGCAATCTATTAGAAGCGCTATTTACGTCGCCAAAGGCATTAGATCCTGAAGTAGGAGCTCCATTTGCACCAGATGCTAATGTGTATTGACCGTAATTGTATGGACTAGATGGTGTTAAAGATGAATTCGGCGCTGCAGTATTTACCAGCAAAGATGTTGTATTCGTCAATAAATTTGTAATGATGTTTAAAAGTCCAGTTGTTCCTGTTGCATCAACCACCTGGCCCAGGCCTCCTAATGCACCCGTGAGTTGATTTACTTCAATATCCCCGCGAACCATATTGGTAAAGTCTGCTTTAGCCGGTTGTTTCCATAGACCTGCGGGATATACCAAGGCGCAAGGATCACCATTATTGGTGGTGGTCGTCGCAAATTGTCCGGGAACAATACTTCCAAAAGCGAAATATCCATTAGCCCTAGCCGTCAATTGATTATTTGCATAGAATGCGTAGTTGCGACCATTGCCATTGTTGCCTCTGTAAAACAGGTTAGACCGAGCCCATTTTACAGTGCGGCCCCCGTAATTTGTGACTAATGGAGATTCCACCACGTTCAACAACAAGCGATGACTGTTTCCTAGTTGCGGTGTTACCGAAAAGGGGAAGTTAGAAGCGGTAGCAAAATAGGTGCGAGCTAGGCTTCCGTCGACATGGCTAATATTTAAATTTTGGACTTGTACATTAATTGCATTTTGAGCAGCAGTAGATACTGTATACACGTAAGCAATTTTTGCATCATTAAATGCCGGATCGATGTTTGTAAAGTTGGCGTAAGTTAACGTTGGGGTGAAGCTCGCGCCTGCTGTGATAGTTCCATCAAGCAATGCAATGCTACCTGTGGCTAAGTTTAATCCGGTAACATTAACTGTAGGATTACCTGTGATATTACCAAAAACCCCTTTGGTGTTCAATTCAATTCCAATGCGTGAAAACTTATGGCTGAATTGGATATTGATGTTTGAATTTGTCGCCAGATTTACTGTTCCGGAAGCATAAAGCACATCTTTATTTTGTGCAAGGGCAATCGATCCATTTGTTGGTGTAAGTGCAGGTTGATCGTTATCTGAAGTGTTGTAAGAAAGGGCTATCCATGTGTAAGATGTGGCGGGATTAAGCCCTTCGATAGTACCTGCTGTACCTGCTACCAGCTGTTTGGCGGTAACCAGTGTTGTTCCCGAATAGATATAGACAACATATTTTGTACCTGATACCATATTTTCAGTAACGCCAGGGGCGACATCCGCGGCTAATCCGCCAGATCGCTTTACCGCTATCGCATCGTTGGTAATGGTTGGTAAATTGTTGTCAGTGGAAACAACCATGTCTACATCGGAAAATGAATGGATTTTGCTCGTCGTTGTGCTCGGTTTCGCCGAGCCAACTTTCACTGTGCCATCATTTCCGCTGGTTTTGATGCCTCCCACCGCGACAGTGAGGACATTTGTTTTGTTGTCGACATTTTCAGTCTTGTTGTCCTTGGAGCAACTCGTGATTAATGTACCGGGGATTGCTAGCATTGCCATCGCAACAACCCAGTGAGCTCTTTTAGTCAGATGAAATCTCATTTTAGTGCTTTTTCGTGTTGTTAAGTAATGTGATGATCATACGTTAAGCACCCTCTCCGGTAGTAGTACCGTCTGGACCTGCTCCCCAACCGTCGGTTTGTGGTGTTGAACCTGGTTGTGCCTGAGAACCTGCAGCAATGCCTTGCTCAAGTTCAACTACGTGCTCTTTAATGGACGGAGCTACGTACATTTTTTTTGCGTTCTTATTCATGATGATATTATTTGGATATTCCGCACTATTACTAGTGCGGGTTTAAATTTAATGGACAATTTAACCCTGATATCTTCAGAAATGCCTAGGATCTAACGGCTTGCCTTTGCGTATAGGCAATTATATTGCTATTGTAGCCTGGGTATTTCTAGTTATTTTTCTGTTTTTTTGGTTTCTAATTTAATTGTTAATACTTTAATTGCTTATATGTTAGTTGTACTTTTTTGAATCGAATTGTAATATTACGACTTAATATCAACTTGTGCAAAAAAAAATTGTAAACTTTTTATAAATCTCTGTTGATTGTACAATAAAACAACTTTCTTCATCGTTATGTATGTATCTGTTATTTATGATAAATTATTATTTTAAGGCAATATGTCTTCATTTTTAAACAGATATGGCCAGCTTTCTTTATGCTAACTTTCCATTGAACAACTTGTTTTATATTTTGTTTGGTGCTTTATTGATTTATTTTCACCTATTTTTTTTCTGTAATTAATTTGTTTTAACATTAATGCTGTTTTAAATGCTTTGAGTCTTTTTTTTCTGTAATTGTAGGCATATATTTCTCGTGTTGATATTTTTAGTGTGTTTTTTATTTTTTCTTGACAAGTATAAATACGCGTTTTCAGCACTTAACTTAACTGGGTGGGTTTTTTATTATGTAATAATTGTTATTTAGTTGTTCTTTTATAAAATAATATAATTTTTGATTTAAATTTGAATAGTCTATATTCTCTTCTGTGCTGTTTCATTTTAGGAAAAATTGTATTGACAACCAATCTGTTTTTCTTTTTTGCTTATTATTATGCGTGTTAGAACAATAGTCGTTCTGTGCCATTATACTTTTTGAAATTCACCTTAGATTCGCTGATTTTTGGAGGTTTCGTTACTTTTTTGTTCATTTTACAAGTGTTTATCTTTTAAATTATCATGCATATAGGTCTCTATATCCTGGCTAATACAAGTCGTGCAAAATAAGGATGGGGGCGGTGATAGGTTTGCTTGATAGATTAGTTGGTTAGGAAACAATTTGCGGATATATCTGCATGTCAAAACCAATTTTAACCATTACTTGTTTCTTGCTGTAGCTACACCTTTTGTAGTTTTCTAAATGTAGTTAGTGATTGCCTGCTTAGGAAGATGTTTCAGGGGGATGTTATATAGCAAATGTACTTGAAATGCGTTTCATGATTTGAAAATGCATTTTTTTGTGTTCGGGATTTATTTGCTAAATTGCTCCCTATTTCAGCATTACGAAATGGTTGTCAGGCCTTATATGCAGTAAATAATAATTATGGAATTTGGAGTTCAGCGGGTCATTGGTGTAGCGCAGGAGCCTTCGGAGGTAACGGATGCAACAGCAAAAGAAAATTATGTGGTTCTTTTTGTATCAAAGGGCGGTTGTAGTATGCGGATTAATAAACAGATTACGGAAATTGAAGAATACTGTTTGGTTTTGATTCCGAGGGGAATAAAAATTGAAGCTAACCCAGATGAGTCGCGACCTTTTCTAATTATTTATTTTTCGGAAAGCTTTTTTGCCCGTACAGCGGTTGATACTGCGTTTCTGCGGAACTTCAAATCGTTTAATACAAACGAATATAACTACCATGTGCTGCGTGTGCCTATGGAATATGCGACCTACTATGAATTTGTGGGTATGCAACTTAAGCTATCCAAGCAGAATTATAATCAGGTGATATATCGCGATTTGGCTCACAATATTGTTAAGCAAATTGTACTCTTGGCGGCAATATATGCTGAAGACAGACAGTCGGATGAACTGGTGGGACAGAGTGAAGATATTAAGCTCGTAAGGCGTTTTCAGGAGTTGGTGGAGCAGTATGTAAAAAAAGAAAAACGTGTAGCTTTCTATGCTGAAGAGCTAAATATCGCAACTAAAAAATTAACTAACTTAACGAAAGAGTTGCTGGGGGCTACGCCAAAAGAACTGATTACCGAAGAGTTGCTTCGAGTGAGTAAAAAGCTGATTACCGAATCATCACTCAGTATTAAGCAGATTGCTTGGGAACTCGGTTATGCAGACGTTAATAACTTTAGTACATTCTTTTTGAAAGAAACGGCCTTGACGCCAACTGAGTACCGTAAACGTTGGCATGGATAATATTCCTAACTTATTATCTTTCTGTTGCTATAACCTAATTTTGTAGTTTGTTATGCGACAGTGTAGTTGAACCGCTACAAGATTTGCAATTTATACTGGAGTTGCGCATTTTGTCATCTACTCACTAAAATTAGTTATATCTTTGCTTCAAGCAGTTCGGCATTAATAGTATTGTATATAAGCCAAATATTAAAGTCCTGTTTCGGTCAACCGATAGAGCTGTTTGATATTGATCTATTATTATTTAATTATGTATAACATAAAAAGCTTTAATCTCTTCTTGGTGGGTCTTGCAGGGATTACGCTCTTCGGGGCAAGTTGTTCAAAAGTGAAAGATTTGTACAACGACACTGCTGCGGCCTCCGATTCTTCATCCTTATTTCCTGGTGGCGTTAAGGTGCCAACTGATTTTATGTGGAATTCGACACGTGCTGTGGATGTGCGCGTTGCTGTTGACGATAAATTCAGCGGTAAATACTTTTATCGGGTGGAATTTTTTGATAATGATCCGACGTTGGGTAGTGGGGCGAATCTGCTGGCTGCGGGTCAGGCGAAATTAGGGCAGGATTTTGTTGGTAAGCTCATGATTCCGACGATTGCGAAATATATCTATTTGAGAGAGACATCTCCATTAGGTATTGCTGCGATCAGTATGATTGAGGTTGGACAGCAAAATGCGATCAATGTGGGTGGAGTCAGCGCGGGTTCGTCTAGTAAAGCGAGTGTTTTGCGTGGTGCTACGACAAATACTACATTGGTAAGTGGCGGATTAAGAGCGGCAGCGGTGGAAGCTACACCGGTTGTAGTTCCTTCGGATGCAATCGCGCTATCGGGTAATTCGACAATTTCTGTCGAGTCCAATAAATCGTATGTTGTTAAATCTGGTGTGACTTTTACAGGTAGAATCGATGCGAACAATGGTACGAGCAATGTGAAAATTTACGTGCAGGGATCATGGAAAAATACAAGCTTTGAGTTGAACCTTGGAGGTAATAATGGGCTCTACATTACGCAGGCGGGTTCCATTGACCTAGTTAACGTAACGCAGAATACGGTGGGAGGCTTTGTCAATTATGGCTCGGCTTCACTTTCCAAAATGGAGACAAAGAATAATACGCTGTATGTCAATTATGGTACGCTTACTGCGGATAAAGCAGATATCACCAATGGTAATTTCACAAACTATGGGGTGGCTACAATCCAAAATCTGAGCAGTACCACAAACGGTACAGTGGTGCGTAATGAGGGAACACTTACTGTACAGAACGCTACCTTGACAAATGCAACTCTGGAGGCTGTTTGTCATACAGTAATCAATTCATTGACGACTAATGGTGCGACAATTTCGGTGGCTCAAGGCGCTTTATTAAGTTTAGACAAATTAGATGCCGGTGGTACAAAAATCAATTTGGCTGCAGCTTCTATTTTGGATGTGAAAACTTTGGCTAAATTTAACAGCCAGGCGAGCACCATGACTGGGCCAACTTCGGGTCAGGCATTGGCCCGTCTTAAAAAGGTTGATGTAAGCAACCAGTGGATGGCCATTACGTATGGTGGTAACCTAGAGGTAGCTTGCTCAGATCATACAGCGAATGCACAATGGAGCACATATTATGTGATCAATAGTCCAGCTAAATTAGTTCCTTACGATAAGTCTACCGTAGTAATTGCAGGGACTTCTTGTAACGCAGGTGGTAATAATTCAACTGGCGGCAATCCGACAGACCAAACAGTTACTGAGGTTAATTTGGGTACTTATTCTTATGTGTTCGAAGATAAATGGCCCGCTAAAGGCGATTATGATATGAATGATTGCGTATTGGATATGAATATCACCAAATTTCAAAATACGGCAAATAAGGTGACAAAAGTGGCCTTAAAAGCGAAATTACGTTCGATAGGTGCGTCAATCCGTTTTTCCACTGCTGTGCAGTTGGATGGTATCGCAACAGGAAATGTAAAAAAGGTTACGTATTCCCGTACAGATTTGGTAGGGAATGCCTTACCTCTTGGAGCAAACGGAACGGAATCCGGCCAAACGTATGCTGTCCTTCCATTATGGGATGATGCGCATAAGGCTTTTGGAGTGTCAGATACACGCTTTATATCGACTCAATCGGGTCAATATGCGCCGGTGGAGGTCATCGTAACGGTTGAGTTCAATACGCCGATAGATAACTTTACTTATGGGACATTAAATACCTTCATTGTAAACTTCAATCAAAACCTTGCTGGCCGAAATGAGGTGCACTTGGTTGGTTATAAAGCAACAGACAAAATCAATAAAAGTTTGGTCTTGAAGGAGACAGGTAGCCTGTTGTCCGCTACAGATCCATTTAAAACCAAATCGAATGAACCATTTGGTTTGTTGGTGCCAGTCTCTTTTGTATACCCATCCGAAGGACAAGCGATTACCGTTGCTTATCCGCTCTTTGAGTCTTGGGCAACAAGTAGTGGTATTCAAAATACAGATTGGTATCTACATAAAAAATAATAAAAACACTAACTTCTGCATGTACCAGAGCATCCTTTTAAAAAGGTAAATGCTTTGGTATTTGTAGTATGTTTATGGTATGCAGTTCCAAAGCAAAGCTATTAAATCATAAAGATTGATGAAAAAGAAGATTCTAATAATTGATGACAAACCAGCAATTGGTCAATTGATTACACTTTACTTAAATGCAGATTATGAATTTCGTTTCTTTAGCAATGCGATGGATGCCTACAATTGGCTTAAGGAAGGGAATGTCGTTGACTTAATTTTATCAGATTATACCATGCCAGAAATGAATGGATATGATTTGCTACTTATGATCAAGCAAAATGAATTTCTGAAGACTATTCCGGTGATCTTTTTGTCAGGCGAGGATAATTCCAATACCCGTATCAGTTTGCTTGAAGCTGGGGCTGATGACTTTATCTTAAAACCGTTCAATCCGCTTGAATTAAAGCTTCGGATTAAAAAAGCATTAAAATAATGCCTCAATATAGCGATTATATATACTTTGGTGATAATCTCGAAACTTTTGATTATTTTCATCAACAAGTCCAAGAAATATTGGGCGTTGACTTGAAGTTTTTTGATTCATTCGAAGCCATGGATATGTATTTTCAAGAACATGAAGGGCAGTTTTTTTCAGTGGTCTTCTATGAAAAAAGCAAAAGCTTAAATAAAGATCTATCGAGGTTGACAAAGCTTGTTGAGCATGGAAAAGATACATTACTGATCTTGATTGGAAATGATCTTTCCCGTTTTGAGAAACAATCTTATTTTGATGCTGGTATCACAAATACCATTAGTCCACGTGCACATGCGGATGTTTTTGAATCGGTTAGAAAATATATTAAACTTTATTTCGAAGCGACAGCACAGACTGAAAAATTTGAACCCACTCATACATCTTTTCCTCAATTAGGAATTCCTTTAGGAAAAAGATTATTTGATATAGCAGTTTCTTCACTTTTAATCCTACTACTTTCACCGATATTGGTAATTGTTTATCTAGCTGTTAAGATGGAAAGTAAAGGTTCGGCAGTCTATAAGTCGAAACGCATAGGATCCGGTTATTACATGTTTGATTTTTATAAATTCAGATCCATGTACCCCGATGCTGACAAACGTTTAAAAGAGTATATGGCCCTTAATCAATATTCGGATGTATCATTAAGTATTAATCATAGCCCTTCGGCCACTATGATAAGCGATGGTGATGCACAGCTTTTTACAGCAGATGAGTTAAGAGATGTTTTGATTGATGATGAAACTGTCGTAAAAGGCTCAGATGGCACAGGAAGGCAAAAAAAAGCAGCTTTCTTTAAGCTTGAAAAAGATCCACGTGTGACTAGGGTAGGGCGCATTATCCGTAAATATAGCATTGATGAACTGCCCCAGTTGTTTAATGTACTTAAAGGAGATATGTCTATTGTAGGAAATAGGCCTTTGCCACTCTATGAAGCAGAGATGCTGACGACAGACGATAGTGTGGAGCGATTTATGGCACCAGCCGGAATAACTGGTTTATGGCAGGTGGAGAAGCGTGGCGATAATGGAAGTATGTCTGATCAGGAAAGAATAAAACTGGATATTGACTATGCGCAGCAATATTCAGTGTGGATGGATTTGAAGATATTATATAAAACGTTTTCCGCATTTATTCAAAAGGCGGATGTTTAATAACATAAATATTTATTTTGATGAACTTATTGCTTAAAAAGGCTTTCTTACTGTTAAATTTGCTAACAGTATGCCTATTGCTAAAAGCACAATCTGTAATGGATCCAACAGACATGGTCGATTTTACAAAGCTGAAATTGCCGCCATTGGAAACACTCTATCAAAATGCCAAACAAAGTCCCGGGGTGGAGATGTATGAGGCGAAAATGGAGGCCCAGGCGAATCAGTTAATAACCGAAAAGAGAAGTTGGTTAAAATATTTCAGGGTTGGTGGATCTTGGCAGTATGGTAATATCGCAATTAATTCTGCATTCACAAATGAGTATACCCCATTGTTCTATCAGTCCTCCGGTGTAACACAAAGTTCATATTATGGAACTGCAGGGGTCAATATTCCTTTGGATGACCTGTTCGATCGAGGTAATAAAATCAAACGGCAGAAGATGGAACAGCGATTTACACAGTTGGAATTGGATAAATGGCTCGATGAGCAAAGAATTCGCATCGTCAATTCTTATACTAAAGTAAAAACAGCTCTATCTACTCTCAAGAAAAAAATAGAAGATTACAATATTGCTCTAGCGAATTATAAGATGACTGAAAATGAATTCAAATCGGGCAATGCAAATATTAGCGATCTGAATACGGCTAAGAAGCTGGAGACAGAAGCGTACGAAATCCTAAAAACCAACGAATCTATTATTACGAATGAAATTCTTACTTTAGAAATCCTGAGTAAGACAAAAATTATAAGCCAATAGCATCATGAATATTTTTCATTATATTTTTCGGGCCATTTTCAGAATTAAGTGGTGGCTATTGATTTTGCCGCTGGGTTTTTCCTTATTAGCGATTTATCTGACCCGTCAAATGGACAGGCAATATAAAACCGACATTACGATCTATACAGGTGTTATTTCGAGTTACGGAAGTGATCCTGGTGAATCTAATGCATCACAAGACTGGAATGTCTTAAACAATTCGATTCAGAATATTATCAATACCATCAACTCGAAAGAAACGATCAAAAGGCTTTCCATGCAGCTATATGCTCGCCTAATGATTCATGGCGATCCCACTAAAGATAATGTATATATTACCGCAAAACATTACAAAGAACTTGTTGCAATTACGCCGAAAGATGTACAAAAGCTGATTGATAAGCGTTCAGAAGAGAATACGGTAAAAAATCTGGAAAAATATGAGAAAGCAGACCGCAACAATTTTGTCTATGGTCTTTTCAACTGGAATCATCCTTATTTTAGCTATAACGCTCTTCGCGAAAATATTAAAATCAATAGGGTCGACAATAGCGATATTTTACAGATAAACTATCAGGCAAATGATCCGGGGGTTGCTTTTCAGACACTGGAGATTTTGAGTAAAGTTTTTGCGGTAGAATATACCAACTTGCAATTTGGTAGCACCAATAATGTCATCCGGTATTTTGAAGCGGAGCTTGAACGTATAGGCCGCGAACTCCGTGGACAGGAAGACTCGCTTACCATGTATAACGTTGAAAACCGCGTGATCAATTATGACAAACAAACGGAAGCAATTGCTTTGTTGGATAAAGAGTATGAACTACGACATCAGGATGTACTGTTTGTTTATAACAGTTCACAGGCGGCGATAAAACAACTTGAATCAGGGATGGATGCTAATATGCGTGCGATCAAAAATAATACAGAGTTTTTGGCGCGTATGAACCAGATTGCAGATATCAACTATAATATTTCAAAGATACGGACGTTAAGTGTAGATTCGCTTAAGCAAAAACAGGGTGGAGCTGATTTAGATGTACTGTCCAACGAATTGGATCAAAAGGAAAAGGGCTTCCGTTCGTTTATGGATCAATACACCTCGGAAAAATATACTAAAAATGGCTATCCGAATTCAAATTATGTGAAGCAATGGGTAGAAGAACTTTTACGTTTTAAACGCTCGGAGGCGGAACTCAATGTCGCACGTGATTTTAAACAAGAGCTAGATCACAAGTACACGCAATATTCGCCGATTGGCTCTGTCTTAAAGCGTAAGGAAAGAGGTATATCTTTTACAGAACAATCTTATCTGTCGATCTTATCCAGTTTGAATGCGGCTCGTCTAAGATTAAAGAGTCTCGAGATGAATTCGGCTACGCTTAAAGTAATCAATCCAGCGAGCTTTCCGTTAAATGCTCTCCCTCATAGCAGAAAACTTATTGTTTTTGCTGTCTTTTTTGGAACCGTAGCATTTATACTCGGGATATTGCTTATTATCGAATTATTTGACCGCACTTTAAGGGATAAAACGCGAACTGAACGGATTACGAAAGGAAAAGTTATAGCAGCACTGCCTAAGCTTGGAAAAGACGGTAGTAAACAAAATAAAATTGAAGAAAGAGCAGTCCATGTTTTGGCTAATAGATTATATGGTTTTTACAACAATTCGAATCCTATAAACTTTATCAATATCGTCAAGTTCTCTTCTACACTAGATTTGGGCACACTGACAGATATTTTAAAAACCTACTGGCAGGGATTGGGTATTAATGTTCTAGCATATAAAGAAGGAACTGATTTTAGTGCCGAATCGAGGGAATATTTAGTGGATGATGCATGGGAGGAAAAATTGGGCAATTATGATATTTCATTAGTCAAGCACGGCTCTATGGCATTACGTCCTATTCCTTCTATCTTTTTAGAACGGGGCATGGCGACATTATTGGTATTGCGAGCTGACTCGGTATGGAAAACTGAAGATGAGTTGATGTTTGCAGATCTATTGCAACGTTCGTCCGGTAAACCAATTGTTATCTGTTTAATGAATGCTGAAAAATATGTTGTAGAAGAATTTACAGGCATGTTGCCTCCGTTTACCTTTTTGAGACGCCTGGAATATCAATTGGGTAATTTTGGTCTGACATCGCTGGGAAAGTAGTGGGATATGATGCAGTATGATCATACAAAATCGATGATAACCAGTCGGCATTTGCTCCTGCCGTTCCTCATACTCGGGGGATTGGCAGGAACTTGCATTTTTATTTTTGCCGGTGTGTCATTGGCTATGGTGTTTTATATGTTGCCTATATTTCTATTGGGCATTATGGTGTTGCTGTCTTCGCCAATAAGTTGTTTCTTTCTATTGTATATTGCATCCTACCTGGTGATGGGTTTTGGACGCTATATCACATTTCCACTTCCGGTAGGTGTCATACTTGATCTTTTGATCTTATTTAATTTTCTCTCACTAGCTTTGCATTTTATTAGGGGAAATTCCTTAGGCAAGGTTTACTTTAATTCTTTTCTCCTGATCTCGATCTTTTGGATGCTTTATTGCATGTTGGAGATTATAAATCCAATGTCCACTTTTGCGAACTGGATTACGACAGTCCGTAGCATTGGGATGCATATTGTCTTATTTCAATTATTGGTCTTTATTAGTTTGGATAACATTTCCAAATTGCGTTTATTTTTTAGAGTTTGGGGCATACTTGTTCTTTTGGGAGCTTTAAAGGCGATAGGCCAAAAGTATATCGGTTTAGACCGATTCGAGTCTGCTTGGCTATATACATTCGGCGCTCATACGCATGTTATTTATAGTGGGATCCGTTATTTTTCATTCTTCAGTGATGCAGCAAACTTTGGCTGTCATATGGGCTTGGCTGTGGTTGTTTTTACGATCTTAGCTATTTATGAAAGGCAGGCAAAAAGACGTTTTCTTTATATTGTTGTTGCCGCTTTTGCGACTTACGGCATGATGATATCGGGGACAAGGGCCGCTATTGCCGTGCCTTTTGTTGGCTTCGCTTTCTTCATTGTCCTTGTAAAGGAGTGGAAGTGGATAATCTTTGGTCTTTCTTTATTAATAATGGCTTTTGCTTTCTTTAATTTAACGACCATTGGCAATAGCAGTTCCGATATCCGTCGTATGCGGACGGCTTTCTCTTTTTCAAAGGATGCTTCTTTTAATGTTCGCTTGGAGAACCAGAAAAAAATGCGAACTTTTATGGGAGACCATCCTTTTGGTATAGGATTGGGCGGGTCTAAACATGCGAACGAAGGAGATGCAATACATGGTATCGCAACAGATTCTTCCTTCGTTTTTATATGGGTAGAAACGGGGATCTTCGGTCTTATTTGCTATATTATTTTATGTCTCACGATATTGGGATATGGCACATATTACGTGCTATTTCGACTGAAAGATAGGCGGATCAAGTCTATTGCAATGGCTTCTACAGCCGGACTTGCAGGAATTATGGTCGCGGGGTATGCGAATGAAGTGCTCCATCAAATGCCTACTGGGCAGACCGTATACATTCTAATGGGGGTTATTATGCTTTCGCCTTATTTGGACAAAAAACTGAGCGATGACATTAGAACCGTATAAAATATCTTTCATAACGGTCAATTATAATGGATTGGCTGATACGATTTCTCTGCTGGAAAGTATTGTGAATGCGAGATTATCTTTTGCATATGAGGTTATTGTCATTGATAATGGTTCGTTAAAAGACGAATATTGCCTGCTAAAAAATCAATTTCCTTTTATAAAGGGCTATTATACTAGCATGAACCTGGGATTTGCAGGAGGAAATAACTTGGGGCTGGAAATAGCTACTGGCGAATTTATTTATTTCTTAAATAATGATACACTGCTTCCAGAAAACGCCGATAGCGAAATTTTGGGCATGTTAGAAGTATTTGCGCTAGATTCACAAGTAGGTGGAATTTCACCTAAGATAATGTATTATCAACCCAAGGGAATGATCCAATTTGCCGGGTGTTCACCGCTGACATCAATTACCCTACGTAATAAACAGATCGGTTATCGGGAAATAGATAGAGGCCAACATGATACAAGCATTGAGATCCCCTATTTACATGGTGCAGCTATGTTGGTACCCAATAGGATTATCAAGGAAATTGGTGTGATGTCGGAGCTTTTCTTTCTTTACTATGAAGAGTTGGACTGGAGCTGTCGGATCAATAAGAAGTATAAAATAGTGTATTTTGCAGCTGCCCATATTTATCATAAAGAAAGCGCCTCCACGGGCCAGGACTCCCCATTAAAAACATTTTATCTGACACGTAACCGCTTGTTATTTGCCTATCGAAATAGGTCGGGGATAAACCGGATTTTGGCTATTTTTTATCTTATTGGGATAGCGAACAGTACAAGATTGATTAGATTTGTTTTTTCGGGTATGTGGAGGCATGTTGGTGCAGTATGTTCAGGGACATGGTCTGGGATTAAATTATTTTCTAAAGGGAGTCTATGCTGATGGGAACGGTTTTGTTTATTATTGAAACATTGATTTTTATTCCTTTCCTGGTATGGATCATGTATTTCTTTGTTTTTTCAGTCGGTTATCGCATTCCTAAGAAATTATTCTTTGAACGATCGAATATTCAACATCGATTTCTTGTCATATTTCCTGCATATAAAGAGGATGCAGTAATCGTTGATAGCATACGCTCGTTTTTAAAACAAGACTATCCAAAAGAGCTTTTCGAAATTATCGTTGTTTCTGATAGTATGAAGAGAGAAACCAATCAAGAGCTTGAAGATTTGGGCGTTCGAATACTAATTCCTACGTATGAAAAGAGATCTAAAGCCGCTGCTCTAAATCTGACAATGAACGTTATCAAAGAAGAAGATTTTGATGGCGTGGTTATATTGGATGCTGATAATTTAGTTTCTCCAAATTATCTAGCACTTGTCAACGACTGCTTTGCATCTGGCGCGGTTGCCATCCAAACACATCGCATAGCAAAAAATAGCAATACCGATACCGCATATCTCGATGGGATCAGTGAGGAAATAAATAATTCAATTTTTAGGCAGGGGCATGTGAACCTGGGGTTACCCGCCGCATTGACGGGCTCGGGCATGTTGTTTGAAATTAAGTGGTTTAAAAATACGATGGTTAAAATAAGCTCAATGGGTGAGGATAAAGAGCTGGAGTATTATTTGCTTTTAGATAAGATATTTACGGTTTATCTGGAGGATGTGTATGTACTAGACGAGAAAGTACAGAACCGTCGCGATCTATCCAATCAGCGAAAAAGATGGATTGCTGCTCAAATTGACACTTTTTTGATTACTTTGAAGCGATTTCGTACAATAATTATTACCCGTAACTGGCCTATGCTCGACAAATTGATACAATGGTCGATTCCACCCCGAATTATTTTGCTCGGAATGGTTCCTATTTTGGGCTGTATCGTCTATTTGGTAGCTCCAGCATTGGCCTATAAATGGCTTATACTCTATGGCTTGTTTATCGTGTCACTTGGTCTGGCTATACCAAATAAATTTTATACGCGGAGGACTTTGCTCTGCTTTTTAAAATTACCATTTATTTTTATGGCAATCTTACGTAGCTTTATGGGAATCAAATCGGCACGTAATACTTTTGTGCATACACCGCATGGCGAAAAAAAAGAAGACTATAATCATTGAGGCGCAGCGAATCTTCCGCCTCAATAAACACGGAATGGATTTTGTTGCTTTGGAAGTAATCCGTGCTCTTCAAAAACTGGATACCTTTAATCATTATATTATCGCCGTCGGACCAGGTGAAGATCACTGTTTGGAGGGGTCGGCAAATTTTGAGATTAGAGTTTTAGAGAGCTCCAATTATTTTATTTGGGAGCAAATCCTTTTACCTAAGCTTATTAAAAATAGCGATGCTGATCTCTTGCACTGTACCTCAAATACTGCGCCTATAGGGCTATCTATTCCACTGGTGCTTACTTTGCATGATATCATCTTTATGGAGAAAAAGATTGGCAGCAATTCGTCCATGTACCAAAATTTGGGACGTATCTATAGACGTTGGGTGGTGCCGCGTGTATTGAAAAGTGTGCATACGGTCATTACTGTCTCTAACTTTGAAAAAAGAAATATCGAAGCGGCCTTTCCGTATCTACAGAAAAATATCATCACAGTCTATAATGGTGTAAGTTCAAGATTTAAACCGATGGATATACCTTCGGAAAGCACATTTTTAAAGCTTGAGAAGGGGGCGTTTTGGCTTCTTTTAGGCAATACCGATCCCAAAAAAAATCTGAGGAATACCTTGATGGCTTATGCTTTTTATTTGGAGAGAAGCAATTACAAGAAAAGGTTGCTCCTGGCCGATTTAGATCATATATATTTGGAAAAATTATTGAAAGAACTTGATCTGTTGATAATAAAAGATTTTATTGTGGTCGAAGAATATATTGCGCATGATCAATTGGTCGAAGTTTACAATAGTGCTTTTGCTTTTTTGTATCCTTCTATTCGGGAAAGTTTTGGGCTTCCCTTGCTTGAAGCTATGGCCTGTGGTACGCCTGTGGTTACTTCCAATACCTCCGCTATTCCTGAGGTTGCCGACGACAATGTCGTATATATCGATCCGACTGATATTAAATCTATTTCTGAAGGTATGTTAAAATTGGAGAATGATCCGCATTTATATTACGAGATTTCCATAAAGGGGCTTGCACGAAGCAAAGCTTTCAATTGGGAACATACAGGAAAACAGACATTAGCTATTTATGAAAGCGTATATTTATAATCATAGCGCACTTAAGCGTTTATTGCACTGGCTTATTATGAGTCCTGTGCGTACACGTCCGCGATGGTATATCCGTCTGCTGCAATGTTTTTATGTAAAGCGTGGTCGGGGTTCTGTGATTTATGGAAGTGTTCGTCGGGATTTGGTTCCCTTTCGTAAGTGTACGATAGGATCCCGATCCGTGATCGAGTCATTCGCTGTGCTCAATAATGCTGTCGGCGACTTGTTTATCGGCAACAATAGCCGAATAGGAATTTCGAATACGATCATTGGGCCAGTGACGATTGGTAATAAAGTGAATATCGGTCAAAATGTACTTATTTCAGGATTAAACCACAGGTATGAAGATGTAACCAAAGCTATTGCAGATCAAGGAGTCAGTACCGCTCCAGTGACGATTGCTGACGACGTCTGGATCGGTGGAAATGTGGTTATTCTAGCAGGTATTAGCATAGGTGAACATGCTGTAATAGGTGCGGGCTCCGTGGTTACAAAAGATGTTCCGCCATATAGTGTTGTCGTTGGAAACCCGGCAAAAAATGTTAAAAATTACGATTTTAATCTTAATGTCTGGATCAAACCATGAATGAAAGACCGTTGATTAGCATTATAATGCCTGTTTATAATACAGCTATGTATGTTGATCAGGCTATACAGAGTATTATTCATCAGGAATATGCTGATGTTGAACTTATACTAATCAACGATGGTTCGACCGATCAAAGTCTCTCCATACTGGAAAAATGGAGTTCATGTGATAACCGTGTCAAATTATTTTCCCAGGAAAATCAAGGTCTATCTGCAGCCAGAAATAGAGGCCATTCTCTTGCGAACGGCCAGTATATTTATTTTATGGATAGCGATGACCTGCTGCGTGCAGATACACTATCCATGTGTTTGGATTATTGTGAAAAGAAAGACCTCGATTTTGTTTATTTCGATGCTTCGGTTTTTGCGGATAATTCGGATAGCTCAATACTAAAGGATTTTAATTATTCCCGACAAAAAATGCCGGCTTATACTGTTTTTAGTGGGCCGGACGCATTGCAACAGCAACTGAACTCAGACGACTTCTTCTCTTCAGCTTGTATGTATTTAATTCGTAAAGACATACTTGATCGTAACGGATTTGGATTTGAACCCGGCATTGTGCATGAGGATGAGTTATTTACAGTCTTATTGTATCTAGCGGCAGCTCGAGTTGCTTATATCCCAGAGCAATTTTTTCAGAGGCGTGTCAGGCCGGATTCCATTATGACAAGCCGATTAAAACTTTTTAATATAACATGTTACTTCACAGTTGCCCTGCGTTTGAGGGAGTATGGACGAAAGCATTCGGATAGCAGACAAATTATTGAGTTGTATCTGCATCGTATGTTGGACGCAGCGGTATGGAAAGCACATGTGCTGTCGATCGCTGACCGCTGGAAAGTATTTCTCTCGGTTTTAACGCATTGGCGAAGATATGTTTCATTTAAAACTATGGGAGTTCTACTGTTTAAGAAAGGCTTTTTGCATGGATAACATAAAAAAGGAAATCGTTTCTGGGGTATTTTTCACGGCATTGGCCAAGTACTCGAATTTGGTGATTTCGCTGGTCGTCACGGCGGTTTTAGCACGATTGCTCGCACCAGATCAGTTTGGCGTAGTGGCCATAGCCACGGTGGCCATTGCTTTCCTAAATTTAATAGCTGATTTCGGACTGTCTCCTGCAGTTATACAGCACAAAGAACTGGATCGAAAGGCATTAGGCTATTTATTTTCCCTTTCTGTATATATTGCTATCACTTTGTCAGTACTATTCTTTTTGTGTGCTGAAATTATCGAAAAATGGTATGCACAGCCTCAATTGAAACCAATATGCCAATTACTGGCGTTAAGTCTATTTTTTTCGGGAATTACCGTAGTTCCAAATGCCTTATTTTTTCGCGATAGGTTATTTAAATCGATCGCTTTACGAAGTTTGATTGTACAAATTATCGGCGGAGGATTATCTATAATTGCTGCCTTAAAAGGAATGGGGGTGTACGCGCTTATTTTAAACCCGATATTTTCATCACTATTGATTTTTATTATTTCATACCTGAAGTATCCATTAAAATTTAGCTCACGTTTTTCATTTCAACCTCTTCGGCCTTTATTTTCTTATTCTATTTTTCAGTTTTTATTTAATATTATCAACTATTTCAGCCGAAATTCGGATACCCTATTAATTGGTAAGTATCTGGGCATGGTACCGCTGGGGTTTTATGACAAATCTTATCGACTAATGTCATTGCCACTCCAAAACATTACGCAGGTGATTACACCAGTGATCCATCCGATATTAAGTCAGAAAGGAAAGGATATTGGATATCTTTATGAAGCAAATCTAAAATTAACCAGCCTATTGTCGCTTATCGGATTTCCATTATCAGTTTTCTTGTTTTATTCAGCTGAAGAACTCATTTTATTATTTTTTGGACCGCAGTGGGGATTAGCAGTTCCTTCCTTTAAAATATTGAGTCTAACAGTAGGTGTCCAATTGATCCTCTCGTCATCGGGGTCCATTTTCCAAACGGCAGGAGATACTAAAAGTCTATTTATATGCGGTTTGTTTTCGGCCGTATTAAATGTTGCTGGAATACTATTTGGTGTATTTTACGCGAAAAATATTGACACAGTGGCCTTGTGCTTATTGGTTACATTTAGTGTCAATTTTGTGCAGGCCTACTGGTTAATGTATCGCGTGATATTCAGACGGAGTATGGTTGGCTTTTTCAATAGCCTTTGGCGACCCATCTTTTTTGCACTCGTACTTGGGCTCATTTTTCATTTTGTTGTAGGTTACCATTTGCCCGATAATTTGGTTTTTCGATTAGTGTTCAAAACTGCTATCTATCTTTTTTCTATGATCTTAATCATTTGGTTAGGAGGGTATCGCAATCTGCTGTTGGCATTTTTACGTAAGTCATCAATTCAGTAAGATTAAATTATCTTATCAAACTTTTTCATTAAAGCATTTTGATCATTTTTTCTTGTATTCATAATCTTTTTGTATTTTCCAGTCTAGCAGCAAAAGTATTTAACAACAATCTAACGTGAAGGTCCCAGTGAAAGATAAATCGTATAAGGTACTTTTTTTAGTATTCCATGGTTTTAGTGAACATAATGGTATTAGTAAAAAAATATGGGGTCAAATTAATGGCTTGAAATCTGCTGATGTGGATGTTCAGCTGTGTTATTACAGCGTAGAAAGGGATGGTTCACGTGTATGGAAGATTGAAGATGATATTCTTGTGGATTTTGGTAAAGGTCCAATAGCAAAAATACGTAAACGTATAGATTATCGGGCAATTTCTGAATATGTACAGCAAAATAAGTTCGCGTTGATTTATATCCGATCCGACCATAATGCAAATCCTTTCACATTAAGCATGGTGAAGATGATGCGGCTGTCGGGCGCAAAAGTGTTAATGGAGATTCCGACTTATCCTTATGACCAGGAATATGTAACCTTGCGCATGCGCCTCGAATTGGCAATCGATCGTCTTTATCGTAAAAAGCTTGCAAAGCAATTGGACGCTTTGGTGACTTTTTCTGATGCCCGAACAATTTTTGGGCAGCGAGCGATACGTATCTCCAATGGGATAGACTTCAGTGCCATTCCAGTTCGTAAACCACAGGAAGGAGTAGAAAAACGAATTATCCATTTGCTTGGTGTTGCGGAAATACATTATTGGCACGGATTTGATCGACTGGTTCGCGGACTTGGTATTTATAAACAAAGTCACCCTGATTGCCAAGTCATTTTTCACTTGGTTGGCCGATTCAGCGGCGAACGTGAACGTTCATCTATTTTGGAGCCGATAACGCAATTCAATCTTCAGCAAGAGGTAGTCTTACATGGCCCGCTTTGGGGTGACGAATTGGATGCCATGTTTAATCTGGCAGACTTTGCAATCGGTAGTTTAGGCCGTCATCGCAGTGGTATACAGGTCATAAAAACCTTAAAAAATAGAGAATATGCAGCGCGTGGAATTCCCTTTATCTATTCGGAAACTGATGCTGATTTTGACGGCCGACCGTATGTGATTAAAGCGGGTCCTGATGAGTCCGCTATTAATATCACTAAAATACTGGAATTTTTAAAAAAGGAAAAATTTGACCCAGCCTGTATTCGCAATAGTATTTTGGACTTATCATGGGCCGAACAGATGAATAAAGTGCTGCAAGCAATTTAATGTTTTAACAAAATAATTGACGCTAGGATGGCTAAATGGTATACACAATATGCGAAGGTCTATGACCAAGAAGTGGGGTCTGTAGATAATGATGTTATCGAGAAAGTTCGGGCACAGATCGAACTTTCTTCAAGTTTTGACCCGATTATAAGTATTGTGGTCATCGCCTATAATGAAGAAAAGAAGCTTTTGGCATGTCTCTGGTCTTTAGCAGAACAGCATTGTTATTTGCCCATGGAATTAATTGTCGTTAACAATAATTCGACGGATCAAACAGAATCAATTTTGAAACGACTTGGTGTGACTTATCACAATGAACTAAAGCAGGGTCCGGGCTTTGCTAGACAGTGTGGTCTTGATCAAGCACGGGGCAGATTTATACTTTGCGTAGATGGAGACACCATGTATCCCCCAAGTTATGCTGAAACGCATATGAAAGTATTAGATAGGCCAGGGATATCCGCCACATGTAGTTTGTGGAGTTTCTTGCCCCGAGCTGGGCAGTCGAGGACTTTGCTTTGGTTTTATGAAGCACTTCGGGATATTTACCTGAACCTGCAATTTATAAAAAGGCCTGAATTGTGCGTGCGGGGGATGGTCTTTTCCTTTAAGACCGAGCTGGGGCGAAAGGTTAATTTTAGGACAGATATAAAACGTGGCGAAGACGGGTCAATGGCTTTGGGACTTAAGGCCTATGGAAAGATTCATTTTATTCGAAGTCCAAAAGCGCGGGCGATGACGGGACAGAATACAATCGCTGCCGACGGATCTCTTGCAAATAGCTTTTTTGTCAGGTTGCGTAAAGCAATAACATCCATGGGTGGGCTATTTTCAGGGAAAAAGCATTACCAGGATGAAGATTCCAACAAGATTCAGTAAAAATAATTGTCTATTTTTGTCTAAAATCTATCAGGCCTATGATTCAATTTGTCTTCTGGACTTGTATATTCTTGGTGCTATATACCTATATCGGTTATGCTATCGTCATTTTTATACTAGCTAGGTTATTTCCATACCCCATTCAGAGAAAGGAGGGCGAGCAAAACAGCGAGGGAAAGCAGTTTCCTCCGTTGACGCTATTTATTACCGCTTATAATGAGGCGGAAATTATCCCTGAAAAAATGTCAAATTGCCTTGAACTTGATTACCCAGTAGACAAGTTACACATCCTATGGGTTATAGATGGAAGTACCGACCACAGTCGTGAGCTATTGAAACAGTATCCGATGGTAGAGATTGTCGGGTCACCCCTTAGGAAAGGCAAAACTGCTGCCGTTAATCATGGCATGGAATATGTGAAAACTCCAATTGTTGTGTTTAGCGATGCAAATTGTTTGCTGAATGCAGAGGCTTTGAAGATTATTGCCGACCAATTTAGTGATCCAACAATCGGTTGTGTCTCTGGCGAGAAAAGGGTGGCTTTTAGCAGTGATGATACTGTTTCTTCAAAAGGAGAGGGAGCTTATTGGAAATATGAATCGCTGCTAAAAAGGCTAGACTTTGAGTTCTATTCTGCTGTAGGAGCTGCGGGAGAACTATTTGCAGTGCGTAAAGAATTATTCGATTCAATGGAAGAAGATACCTTGTTGGATGATTTTATGCTATCGATGCGTATTGCACAAAAAGGGCATCGGATTGCCTATACATCGAATGCCTATGCTGTCGAGTACGGGTCGCTGAACATGGAAGAAGAAGGAAAGCGGAAAAGACGTATCGCTGCAGGTGGATGGCAGTCTATAGGAAGGTTACTTCCGTTATTAAATGTGTTTAAATTTGGGAAGCTGAGTTTTCAATATATTTCACATCGTGTGCTGCGGTGGTCTGTCACACCTTTTGCCCTTTTTGCGCTCTTCCCCCTGTCGGCCATTCTTGGATACCGAAGTTCATCATCTTTCAATGTGTTTTACGTCATTTTTGCGCTTCAGTCTCTCTGCTATCTTTGTGCGGCTTTGGGATATGCGCGGCGAAATAATCCCAATAGTTCGAAATTATTTTATATCCCGTACTACTTTTTGTTTATGAACATCAATGTGATGCGTGGAATTTACTATTTATTTAGCAGGCGCTTTGTTGGCGGGTGGGAGAAATCTCAAAGAAAATAAACCTATGAATGTTATGGAGAAAAAAATATTACATGATTTAAAGTTCTTGGAGAAGATACTGAATATAACTTGCGATACGTTATTGTTAATCAACCGTGATAACATTTGCGTAGATGCAATAATGAAAACAAATAATCCAATTTTAAACCCCGACGTCGATGTAATTGGCAAGAATATTTTGTCCCTTTTGCCTCAACCGACATCGAGGCTCATTGAACAGGAATTTGCATTTTGTCGTCAAACAGGGGAAACCTCCAATCTAAATTACGATCTTCCAACAGATGAACAGATGTATTATTTCAAATTTCTGATTCACAAATTTGATGACGAACATTTAATTTGTCAGTATCGGGATATTACTCAAAGGAGTAATATGAAGTACCGTCTTAAATCGGCACTTACCGCACAGCTTGAGGTAGGAAAGGTCGCCATGATTGGCCATTGGACCTATGATATGCAACATCAGGAATTAACACACAATGGTTATTCTAATTTACTTAAAAGGAATCTGGAAACACCTGAGAAGATCACTTTGGCGGAGCTGCTCACTTCTGTCCATCCAGATGACAGAAAGGGAATGGAGGCATTTCTACATAATGATTCCATTGATTATAGTACATTTGAATACCGTATAAAGCAATCTGGTGCTCCCATAACCTATGTGCGGGCGACAAAATATGATAAACGCCTTGAAAACAATGTATATATAATAGAAGGTTTTTCGCAAAATGTAAGTGATTTTATTAAGAACAGAAATGAACTTGAAATGGTGCTTGCAGTTGTTGACAATGCACCGTATAGTATTTTTGCATGTCATAAAAATGGAAATATGGCTTTCGCAAATAAAGCATGCCGGCAGCAAAACGGTCTTAATGAACTGGAAGATATTACTGGCTTAAAAATCTTTGAATGTCTGCGTGAGTTCACAACACAAGAAGCTTGGGATTTATCGGTACAAAAAATCATTTCAGCTTCGGGTTATTATCAATACCGCTGTGATACGCTATATCCAGAACTTGATATTATCGGCTCAGAATGCAGTTCGCTGATGATCAAAAATGGCAATGGTGAAGATATTGTCTGGACCATCAAGCGCGATATCTCTGATCAGTTACGTTATGAAGAGCAACTCTTGCGTTCAAAAGAAGCAGCAGAGGAATCCGAACGGTTAAAGTCTGCCTTTATCTCCAATATGAATCATGAAATCCGTACGCCGCTTAGCGCAATCATGGGATTTGGAAGTATTATTGCAGATACGCCAGATCCTGAATTGCGAAAGGAATATGGTGAGCTCCTCAACGCTAATAGTAGCCAGTTGCTGCGATTGATAACCGACGTACTTGAAATGTCACAAATGGATGCAGGTAGAGTTAGGCTAAGGAATTCGGATGTGTCTCTTAAAGGAATATTGAATGAATTATCATTGAGTTTTCTGCCCAATGATGAGCAGCCTGCTATAATTTTTGACATTCCTGAAAGGGAGGTCGTGGCGAGACTGGATCGTGGTCGGGTCATTCAGGTCCTGGTCAATCTTATTAATAACAGCTTAAAATTTACACCGCCAGAAGGTGCTGTCCATGTTGGTTATACGTTAAAAGATGATCATATAGAATTCTATGTAAAGGATAATGGTATAGGAATAGCCAAGGAAAATCATGAGTTGATCTTCAATAGGTTTTATAAGATTAACTCGTTGGATAAGGGTACGGGTTTGGGTCTGGCGATTTGTAAGGGTATAGTTGAGCAAATGAATGGGCAGTTAAGTGTCGAGTCGGAGCTTGGAGAGGGAGCTACTTTTAGCATAAAATTTCCCCTATTTGAACAGGTTTAAATAACATATTATGGCGCAAGAGTTTGAATTTAGACCGTTTAGTATATCCGGCGCGTTAATTAGAATTGTAATTGTTATCGTGTCACTGCTTACCTCATTGTCCTTTTTAGCGTTGTTTATCTCGCCACAGACCACTGTTTTTTTTCAATGGATTGGTGTGTTATTGCCAGCACTTGTCTGTGGTAATTTGCTTTTCCTTATTATTGGCCTTTACAGGCGTGGTTGGTATAGTATTTGTCCGTTAATAGCACTATTGGCCAACTTTCATTATTTCGCAAAGATAATTCAAGTAAACTCAATGGAACAGAATGAAACGGCAGACATACGCTTAGCGTCGTATAATGTCCGTGAATTCAAAATGATTTATAATTTATCTTCCATGGAACAGATTGCTTCCTATATTGAATCACAGCAAGTAAATACGTTATGTCTGCAGGAGGTACCGGCCGAGTGTTCGGCGTCGGAATTGAAGGAGGTATTTGGCCAGTTTCCATATTTAATAATGACGGAAAGCAATTCAGGAAACAATCAGCTTGCTATCTTAAGCAAGTTTCCGTTGGAATCGGTTCAGACTGTATCATTTGAGGAACGTCCGAATTGTGCGATTTTCGCCGATCTTTCCTTTAAAGGTGAAAGGATCCGCATTGGAACTTGCCATTTGCAAACGACAAATTGGAACCAGGTGAAAGGAAATCTATTGGCTGCCGAAAATATAGGGGTAAAATGGTGGAGTGCGATTAAAACAATGTCTGGAAATTTCAGATTGAGGGGTGCTCAGGCAGATCTTTTACGGAGTTTAATCGATAAATCGCCTTTTCCTACACTTATTTGTGGAGACTTTAATAACAGTCCTAATTCATATAGTTATCATAAAATTAAAGGAAATCTAAAGGATGCGTTTTGCGAAGCGGGTAATGGATATGGCTATACCTATGCCTATTTAATGAAGCTCTTCCGGATTGATTTTGTCTTCTTTTCCGGCAATGAATTCCGGGCTATAAATTATAGTACTGGCAATGTTGATTATAGTGATCATCTTCCTGTACTGGTTGATTTAAAGGTAAATTGATATTGTATAATATTTTTGCTACACAAATTATTGCAGCAATTAATAACGTAATATTGGTTTATGAATGGTAAAAAATGATTGGATCCTTCTATATAATATCTAATTAAGTTATAATGATCTATGGAAATTGATTTTTCAACGTATAATATTCTCGTCGTAGAGGATTCTGAGCTAAATCTTTTTGTATTAAAAGAAATCTTAGAACGCGAACATTTCAACGTCTTCTCTGCCTCGGGTGCTAGAGGAGCATTCGAAAATTTGGAAAATAATCGAATCGACCTTATTTTAATGGATGTTGTCATGGGCGAAACAAATGGATTTGATCTGACAGCGGAGTTGAAATCCATGGAACAGTATAAACATATTCCAGTATTGTTTATCACGAACTTAAAATCTGCTGATGATGTTGTGCGTGGATTTGACAGCGGCGGTGTTGACTATGTTTCGAAGCCCTTTAATAAGAAGGAATTGCTTCAACGTATCAAACATCAGGTTAAGCTGATTGAATCGGGCAATACCATTTCCAAACAGACGGCACAGCTTCAGGAAGCAATATTAAATCGGGATAGAATGTATGCTATTCTGGCACATGATCTCCGAAGTCCAATATCTTCATTAAAAATGATTTTAAATATTTTGACCATGAGCCCCGAAAGCAGCAATACTGGGTATGCAGATATGGTCAATACGGGTAATGATATCGCTGAGCAACTTTTTAGTGTTTTGGATAATCTGCTCAAATGGACTAAAAATAGTTTGGGTGTGCTAAGTTACATGCCCCAGGAAATTGAGTTTGATGAAATGATCAAAGGTGTAGTGGAGACGCTTCAACCGACAGCCAAGTTGAAAAATATCGACATACAATTAACCTTACAATCCAGTTTGCAGATCTTTTTTGATGTGGATATCATGAAAAGTATGTTGAGGAATCTTTTGATCAATGCTGTGAAGTTTAGCCACGAAGATTCCCTGATCAAGCTCAATTTATATCGCGATAAAGATGATGCTGTTGTCGAATTTATTGATACAGGTGTGGGAATGAGCTTGGATGCACAGCGTCAGCTACAAGCCCAAATTATGGAAGAAGGTAAGATTACGCCTATGCGGGAGAAAGGTAAGGGTTTGGGACTGTGGGTTGTTTACCATTTTATCCAACAAAACGGTGGGGTCTTCTTTTTCGAGTCGGAAGAGCATATTGGCTCACGTTTCGGCTTTCGTGTGCCACTTTTGAATAAGCCGTCTAACCATTAAAAATTCGACAGTATAAATCACTAATTTATGTATAACCTAAAAAAAAGAGTACTAGTCTCGGGAGGAGCTGGATTTATAGGTTCACATCTTTGTGAACGTTTGCTTAAGGACGGGAATGAAGTCATCTGTATGGATAATTTCTTCACTGGGGATAAATCTAACATCGTTCACCTGTTGAAAAACCCGTATTTCGAGCTTGTGCGGCATGATGTGACAGAACCTTTTTTTGCTGAGGTGGACGAAATATATAATCTTGCCTGTCCCGCCAGCCCAGTTCACTATCAGTATAATCCGATAAAAACGATTAAAACATCCGTTATGGGGGCAATCAATATGCTTGGACTTGCAAAGCGGGTAAATGCACGTATTTTACAGGCTTCTACAAGTGAAATATATGGCGACCCACACATCCATCCACAGCCCGAGAGCTATTGGGGAAATGTGAATCCTATTGGTATCCGTTCCTGCTATGACGAGGGAAAGCGATGTGCCGAAACGTTGTTTATGGATTATCATCGGCAACATCATATTGCGATAAAGATCGTCCGGATTTTTAATACCTATGGTCCACGCATGCATCCGCAGGACGGGCGAGTAGTATCCAATTTTATTATGCAGGCCTTACAAAATAAAGATATTACCATTTATGGCGAAGGAAATCAGACCCGAAGTTTTCAATACGTAGATGATTTGGTGGATGGAATGATAAGAATGATGGCTGCAGAACCATCTTTTATAGGGCCAGTAAATATAGGTAACCCCAATGAATTTACTATACTTCAATTGGCGGAACAGGTGATCTTACAAACCGGTTCAAAATCGAAGATTAAGTTTTTGCCATTACCTCAAGATGACCCACAACAAAGGAAGCCTGATATTGAAGTTGCCAAGAATTGCTTGGACTGGAATCCCACGATCCAACTGGAAGAGGGATTGTCAAAGACAATAGATTATTTTAAAACATGTTTATAAATAATTTATAGTGATTGTATCTGCCGTTTATACAGCGATCACTTGACCTTTATGTTGATCGATATGATCAAGAAGTGTTTCATTTAAGATGGGTGAAGTTCTTAACATCTCACGAATGGGGTATTTTTCAACTATATTTTTTAAAGCATCAAGATGACGTTGATGATGGAGGTCGGTACCGACAAAATCATACATACCGGATTTTAATAGGGTCATCGCGATGGCTTTAACATCGACCCCATAGTATCGGCTCAAGGAAAGTAGATTTAATTGGAGTAAGCAGCCTGCATCTTTGATCTGCTTATAAATGTTAAAGTTGCTATGGTAATAATTATAACGTTCAGGATGAGCTAGAATAGGTTTGTAACCTAATTTTTGAATATTTAAGATGGTATGAAACAAAGCTTTCGATTCGGATAGATAAGACATTTCAATCAATACATAACCGCCTGGCATCACGCAGAGCTCATTTTCACGGATCAATAAAGAAAGATTTTCATCAATCATATGTTCAGCTGCGCCGAATATATCCACATCATTGCCAGATTTCTTTAATCCCGCCACCAGTGAATCTTTCGCGTGTTCAATACTAAACTTGGTGTTTTGATGTACGCCGGCCATGATATGTGGGGTACAGATAAACTTTTTAAGGCCTAAACGCTGCAGCTCTTGGATATAATGTAAGGATTGTTGCACAGAATTACTTCCATCATCAATACCTGGTAACAGGTGGTTGTGCATGTCTACTTCTAAAAATTCCAACTGCGCTAAAGAGCGGATTGATGAAGTCTTTTTCCCAAACAAATTACTAAAAAATCCCATGATGCAAATCTTATTATTGTTGTGCAAATAGTGCAGTAAAGGAGTGGCGTTTCAAGCTATATAAAGTGAAGGGTAAGTTACAAATTCCTTTCCATGACTACGAGGTACCTATTACAAACAATATGCCAATAATTATATTGATATGCATAAGGTCGAATGGTATGCTATAAATTTCCGACAAGTGATGTTAGAGAATTATTTTTTGTAAGTCTAATCTGTTAAATATGATGCGCTGTTCTATGAATTATAATCTATTCATGTTATTATTTTTTGAATGTAACAGTTTCGGTATAATAGTTGCTTAGTCCACGATGATAAATTGATCGAATGAATAGGGTTCTTTTTAATGATATTTTATCGTAGGAGCAATTTGAGTGCGAAAATTTAACTATCTTGCATTTCCTTTATAAAATATTATAACAAAGCCATATCAGATAGTGTCCGTTTGTCGCAGACACGGTCAGTAACATTTAATAAAATAAGAGAAAAAGCTATGATGGGTTCTCTAGGAGATTTAAGAAGGCGCCTGAGAAAGGACAATCCAAGATGGGTCATTTTAATGATCGACATGTGGTTTGTGTTTGCAAGCTATGTGTTTTCTAATTATGTGGTCAACAACTTCAAGGGAGTATTTGATATCGAATTGATGTTAAAAAAAGTTGTCGTTATATTGCCAATTTACCTCTTGATGTTCTTGTGTTACGACACCTTTCGAGGGATTGTTCGACAAACAGGCATTCGTGACACTATTAAAATATTTAAAACGGTGGGATCCGCCTATATCCTGTTGATGATTTTCACGTTTATAATCAAAACTATCTTTGATAAAGGAACCTTGGCGGGAGATTATCTTAGATTGTCGTATGGCGTATTGACTATGCAGGCTACAATTTTGCTGGTCATTATGGTGGGGGCGCGTGTAATCTATCGGACTATCTATGAATATCTTTTTTTGCCGGGTAGGAAAGGGGAGAATGTGTTGATATTTGGTGCTTCTAGACCAGGGCTAGTATCGTTTTCTCTCTTAAAAGAAGACCAGCGGACGAAGTATCAGGTGGTCGCTTTTGTCGAAGATAAAATATCACGGATAGGTAAGCGCTTGGCAGGTTTAAAAATTAAAGATATTACCGAAATTACGAAAGAATTTGTGGAGAAATGCCAGATTACTCAGGTAATCATTGCGGTTGAAAATAACGATCCCGAACGGCTGGAATACGTCTCAGATTGGTTTCAAAATCTTGGGCTTGAACTGAAAATAATGCCACCAGCCCGGATATTACTTAACTCCGGCGCCAAACGTGAAATTCGGCCGTTAAAGATAGAAGATCTATTGGGGCGTAAACCGATTAAGTTAGATCATCCAGAAATTGAAGACGAAATGCGTGGTAAAGTTATTTTAGTAACAGGTGCAGCTGGATCTATTGGTTCGGAACTAGCTCGACAGATTGCAAGAAGGCATTATAAGAAGTTGATCCTGCTTGATCAGGCAGAGTCCGCAATTTATGATGTACAGCAATCTATTAAGGCTACCTTTGCAGAGCATTTGCATTGCGTCGTTGGGGATGTACGGAATTTTGCATTTATGCAACGGATATTTGACGAGTATAAACCTGATTTGGTGTTCCATGCAGCGGCTTATAAACATGTGCCGTTGATGGAAGCTAATCCTTACGAATCCATCCAAACTAATGTATTAGGGAGTAAAATCGTTGCGGATCTCTGTATGCGATATGGTACAAAAAAGATGGTCATGGTATCCACAGATAAAGCGGTAAACCCCACCAATGTTATGGGAGCCACCAAACGTATGGCTGAGATTTATGTGAGTAGTTGTAGCGGTAAGTCTGATACAAGCTTTATTATCACTCGGTTTGGTAATGTACTCGGGTCAAATGGTTCGGTTATACCGCTATTTGAAAAGCAGATGGCTGAGGGAGGTCCGTTGACGTTAACGCATCCAGACATCACGCGTTTCTTTATGACTATTCCTGAAGCTTGTCAACTCGTTCAAGAAGCGGGTGTGATGGGGAAAGGAGGTGAGATTTTTGTATTCGATATGGGCAAGTCTGTTAAAATAATCGATTTGGCCAAACGGATGATCAAATTAAAGGGGTACCGTTACCCTGAGGATATTGACATCAAAATTGTTGGATTGCGCCCCGGAGAAAAGATTTATGAAGAACTTTTGGCAAACAATGAAAATACTGTGAAAACACATCATCCAAAAATCATGATCGCAAAAGTAAATCATGATGAACTTTCACTTAAAGCGGATCGTATTAATGCCATCTGCCAACAGATTTTGGATGCCGATACACTGCTGCCCGATTTTATGGGCCTTGTCGCTGCGATGAAGGAAGTAGTCCCAGAGTTTAAATCTCAGAATTCGGAATATGAAGTGTTGGACACGGTCGCGGATAAGAAAGAAATCGAATTAGTTCATGGGGAACCTATAGAGGTACCCGTATATTCATTGGTAAAGAATGTGTTGTAAATTTTATTTTAGGCAGTTAACATTTTAGTTTGCTGATACGATATCAAAAAAGCTCTCTTATTGAGAGCTTTTTTGATTTATTCGGTTTACTTATGGATTAAAACTTGTCAATTCACAAAAATCATCCTAATTTTAACGAACTATTTAGCAAAGTTATCACTTGTAGGCGAATGGTCTAAACTATCGAGAGTCATTATATGAATAAAACAGTTTTAATTACCGGGGGGGCCGGATTTATAGGTTCACATGTTGTACGTGAGTTTGTGTTGAAGTATCCAGAATATCAAATTATCAATCTGGATGCATTGACCTATGCCGGCAATCTAGAGAATTTAAAAGATATCGAGCACTTACCAAATTATACTTTTGTTAAAGCAGATATTACGGATCAGCAGCTCATTTTGGATATTTTTCAAAAATATCAGCCGGATGGAGTTATCCATCTGGCAGCGGAGTCTCATGTTGACCGTTCGATTGTTGATCCAACGGCTTTCGTGATGACCAACGTGATTGGAACGGTCAATTTATTGAATGCAGCCAATGCAATTTGGAAGAATAATTTTGAAGGGAAACGTTTTCATCACGTATCTACCGATGAGGTATTTGGTGCGCTTGGCGATACGGGATTTTTTACGGAAGAAACAAAATATGATCCCCATTCACCATATTCCGCTTCGAAGGCGAGTTCGGATCATTTTGTCCGGGCTTATCATGATACTTACGGTTTACCTATTGTTTTAACAAACTGTTCAAACAATTATGGACCTAATCATTTCCCGGAGAAATTGATTCCTCTTTGCATTCATAATATTTTAAATAATAAGCCTCTCCCGGTTTATGGTGATGGAAAATATACCCGCGATTGGTTATATGTGATTGATCACGCAAAAGCTATCGATCTCGTTTTTCATGAGGGTAAAAATGGTGACTCTTATAATGTAGGTGGATTCAATGAGTGGCAAAATATAGATCTGATCAAAGAGCTATGTAAACAAATGGACGAGAAATTGGGACGTGAAGAAGACTCTTCGATGCAATTAATTACTTTTGTTAAAGACCGTCCCGGACACGACTTGCGTTATGCAATTGATGCAACCAAGATCAATAAGGAATTGGGATGGTATCCTTCAGTAACTTTTGAAGAAGGTTTGTCGCGGACGATAGATTGGTTCTTATCTAATCAGGAATGGCTGGAGCATGTGACGTCGGGCGATTATAAAAAATATTATGACAATCAATATAAAGACGCATAAGCATGAGGTATACGGAGACAAAACTGAAAGGATGTTTTATACTTGAACCGACAGTTTATGAAGACGAAAGAGGTTATTTTTTTGAGTCATTTAATGAGACAAAGCTAACAGCAATACTTGGTTATAAACCTCATTTTGTGCAAGACAATCAATCCAAATCACAGTTTGGTGTCGTGAGGGGGCTACATTTACAGGCCGGCGATCATGCTCAGGCTAAGTTGGTTCGAGTCGTGGAAGGAAAAGTGCTGGATGTTGCTGTCGATGTTCGTCCAGGATCAAGCACCTTTGGACAACATATTACTGTGGAGCTTTCAGCTGAAAATAGAAAACAGCTATTTGTTCCGAGAGGTTTTTTACATGGCTTCTCTGTATTATCAGAACATGCAGTTTTTTTCTATAAATGTGATAATAACTATCACAAAGAATCGGAAGATGGCGTAAATCCATTAGATTTTGAATTGGCTATAGACTGGCAAATACCCCATGAAGAAATGATTCTCTCACAAAAGGATCAGGAAGCACAATCGTTTGAAAAATTGCGCCTGAAATTAATTTAGATGATATGCGAATTGTTATAACAGGAGCTTCAGGTCAACTTGGTTCGGAACTAAAAGATCTTTTACTGTATAATACAGTAGATGAGTGTTATTTCTTAGATCGAAAGCAATTGCCATTGGATCAAATTCAGATCATACAGCAAATTTTGGGGATGTATCAACCCGATTTGATTATTCATGCAGGAGCATACACAGCGGTGGATAAAGCTGAGACGGATCAGGTTACGGCAAATTTGGTCAACCATTTAGCTTGTGAAGAGATTGCTCAATACTGCCGTATCCATAATGCCAAACTTATAGCTATTTCTACAGATTACGTTTTCGATGGATCATCTGCTTCTCCTTTGACTGAGCATGCGACCACTAATCCCATCAACGTATATGGACAAACTAAGCTTGCAGGGGAACTGGCCATTCAGAAATGGCATCCTGAAGCAATCATTATACGGACTTCCTGGGTGTATTCCTCCTATGGTAAAAACTTTGTAAAAACCATGTCCCGCCTAATGACCGAGCGAAATGAAGTTAACGTAATCAGCGATCAAATAGGGAGTCCCACTTATGCAAAAGATCTAGCCCTAGTAATTTTGAAAGTTTTGGATTCTGCCGAATGGAAAGCTGGTATTTACCACTATAGTAACGAAGGCGAAATTTCGTGGTATGACTTTGCTGTAGCAATACGTGACTTCCGTTCGTTCGACTGTGAAGTCAGGTCAATTCCAACCACTGCATATCCGACGCCTGCTCGTAGGCCGATGTATTCCTTGCTTGATAAATCAAAAATAAGAAGTACGTTTGGAATACAAGTTCCAGACTGGAAAATAAGTTTGGGCAACATGCTTACTGAAGAATTTAAAGATAAATAGATTGACGATAGCAAGAGGCTTTGTAGACATTAGTATCGTAAAGTCTTCTTCCCTAAATAACATTAAAATGAAAGGAATTATATTGGCTGGCGGCTCAGGCACGCGATTGCATCCGCTGACGCTTGCTGTAAGTAAACAATTGATGCCCGTATATGATAAACCCATGATATATTATCCGTTGTCTACCTTGATGCTGGCCGGAATACGTGAAATTTTGATCATATCCACTCCACAGGATCTACCTAACTTTGAAAAGTTATTAGGTGATGGATCGCAATTAGGTTGCCGTTTTGAATATAAAGAGCAACCTAGTCCAGACGGGCTTGCACAGGCATTTTTGCTGGGAGAAGAATTTATTGGTGATGATAAAGTAGCCCTGATTTTAGGGGATAATATATTTTACAGCTCTGGACTTTCAAAGTTATTGCAGTCTTCTTCAAATCCTGATGGCGGAGTGGTCTTCGCCTATCCAGTGCAGGATCCGGAACGGTATGGAGTAGTTGAATTTGATGAAACAAATAATGTGATTTCTATTGAAGAGAAGCCGCAATTACCGAAATCAAATTATGCTGTTCCGGGAATTTATTTTTATGATAACGAAGTGGTTAGTATCGCAAAAAATATAGCACCTTCCCCCCGTGGCGAACTGGAGATAACAGATATCAATAAAGAGTATCTACGCCGCGGTAAATTAAAGGTCGGCATTTTTGATCGTGGTACAGCTTGGTTGGATACCGGAACGATCCAGTCTCTCATGCAAGCAGGCCAATTTGTGCAAGTGATAGAGGAGCGGCAAGGAATGAAAATAGGAGCAATAGAAGAAGTTGCCTACAGAATGGGTTACATTGATAAGCAGCAGCTACTGAAAATTTCTGCGCCACTCTGTAAGTCAGGTTATGGAGAGTATTTGAAAAGAATTGTTAAAGGCTCTTAACTATCCCTAAATAGCATTCTGCNNGCAGAATGCTATTTAGGGATATGAAGGGTAAACGTACTTCCAAAACCTTCGCTGCTCTCCACTGTAATCGAGTAGCCCATTCGGTTTGCAAACTCATGACAGAGCATTAAACCGATACCAGCACCCTTTTCTTCAAATGTGCCTTCTAAACTAGTTTGTTGTTTCTGCATACTTTTAAGTGCGGTAATTTTTCGCTCGTCCATTCCTACACCCTGATCTGTAATCGATATAAGAACTTCACTATCGGTTTCACGCTGATTAAAAACAATGGATTTGCCACTAAAGCTAAATTTGATTGCGTTGTTGAAGATATTTCGAATGATAAATTCAAATCGTTTAAGATCACTACGAATGGTCAATTGCGGGGAAATACGGACATCTATAACTAAATTTTTTAGATTAATCCGATCAATGAACAACTCCTCACATTCTTTTACAATTTGAAATGGTACAATTTCCTGCATGTCAAGCTTTTCATTCGCCATCTGCTGTGAAGACCAAACGAGTAAACTGTCGAGCATTTTGGACGCTGTAGTGACTTGATTACCAATAGTAATTAACATGCTTTTGATTTCGTGAGCTGGAAGATCGACAATTTTTGATACAGAAAGTAGCGCTTGAAAAGTTGATAAAGGACTTCGAAGATCATGGGATACGACGGAAAATATAGTAGATCGAAATCGGTCTGCCTGAACCAGTTCTTCATGTTGATGCCTGATCTCAGCAGCTTGATCATCGACCTTTTGTTTTTCTTTCCGTAATAACCGGTTCTTTTTGACCAATAGCAGAACCAACACAAAAAAGATTAATAGAACAAAAAAGGTGGCCAGCCACATCAATTTTACCCAATGTGCTTCACGTTCGATGGAAGCGTTTTCCAATATTAGATTTTTATTTTCGAGCTCTTTCTTTTCGCTTTCATATTTCTCCCGAAGTTCTTCCCTAATTCTTACACGTAAGACCTCAGCATCTTCATGGAACTTTCGATCCGAACTATCTTGATCGCTGAGAATTAAATGTTCATCTTGCTCTTTAACAGCCTTCGCTATTTTATCAAAATCACCTTGAAGTTCTTCAGTTAGATTGCTAAGCCCACTTTTAGCAATGATGCTTTTAATGAGGGTAACTTCTTGTGTAGCCAAATCAAAGCGTTTTTCTTTAACGTAGATATTTGCACGATTGATCCTGGCATAACTTTCACCTACGGGATCTTTTTTCTTTGAAGTAATGTTGATGGCAAGATCGGTATAGTATGTGCTCCATTCGAGTTTGTCTGCTTTTAGGTAAAGGTAGCTCAATAAAATGTAGGTATTGAACAGGTCAACCTCCGGGGCGTTTGCTTTACAGAATTCAACTGTTTTAACTAAATAATCGATCGCATTGGATACATCTTTCTTTTGCTCACCATTTAGTGCTTTTTGCGCATAAATATTGCCTATATTGGTCGATATGTTTGCACGATTTCGAATATCATGAATTTCTTTGGCCAGATCTAATGCGCGTTGGTAATATTTTAAGGCTTGTTCTGGATCATAACTCTTATTGAATACATTGCCAATATTCAAGAAAGAAAGCATCATCCCCTTTTTGTCATTTCGCTCTTCTCGTCTTTTGAGCACCCTAAAGTGGGTTTTAATACTTTCGTCAAAGTTGTTTAATTTCAGGTAAATAACTCCTTGGAGGTTGAGCAGGTCAATTGCCAATGCCTCAAATTTCTTTGTTTCCGCCAGATCTAGTCCCTTGGATACAATCTCCTGCGCGTCTTGAGGGGTACTCTTATAAATTTCTGATGCGACTTTGTAATAAACTAATATGCGTGCAGAATCACCACTAACTGTTTCAAGCTGTTTGTTGACTTTTTCCCATCCAGTGCTTTGTGCATAAAGACAATTGGGTATTAAAGTTAAGAAATTAATAAACAGAAAGATATAGATGTGGTTCATTGGATTTTTTTTGTCAAATATAAATAAGATTCTTAAAAATACAACCTACGATTTATGGTTTTAAAAACCCCTGAAATATGAAATATTGATATTTTTCTTAGAGTGAAATATGAGTTCTTAGAAAATAAATATTATATTGTAGGCGCTCGTTTTCTCTTTTTGTTTTTGCTTAGAATATAAATTATTATTAATTTTATATCTAAATATCAAAATTTAATTCTTTTTCAAATTTTATTTTAGGTGTAGTTTTTCTTTAAAAATAATTAAAGGTTGCAATTGTTTATATGTTTGACAATTGTTTTTTGGAGTTAGATTATGATATTTTAAAAGAGATCCTATAATTTTCAGTTTAATAAATTGTAAAATATCATGATTACAGTTGGGATAATTGACATAGATAAGCAAGAACGGGCAGAGACAAAAAAGATCATCTCGAAAAAAAATAAATCTGAATCAGCTATACCAATAGAGGTGCTTTTCGATCAGGGGACACTTGCAACTACAGCATGCGATCAAGTGCCGGATGTGATGATTGTGGATATTGATCATCCGGATAGTTTAATTGTTGAACGTGCTAAAAGTGTATTTCCAAGTGCTGAAATACTAGTGTTGACCAATAATTGTGATATCAAGAAGGTACGTAGTTGCTTTAGGCAGGGCGCTGTGGGTTATATGTTAAAGAAGACATGTCTTCAATCTTTAAAAAATGCAATAGCAATGACTCTGGGAAATGGTTCTTTTATTAGCCCTTTTGTGAATCGCGCTTTAATTGAGCAGGCTTTTAGTGCCAAACAATCGGAAAATTTACTTACTGCGCGGGAATTACAGATCGCCAATGGTATTCTTGAAGGCCTCAGCTATAAAATGATTGCCCAAAAATATGCCATATCATTGGACACTGTCCGTATTTACATCAAACGAATCTATAGAAAGTTTCAGATTAATAGCAAAGGTGAATTGATTGCGCAATTGAATGCTTGATAATTCATTACATGAACATGTGACTGCCTAAATTTCGATCTCAATAATTTTAGCCTCATTTTTATGGTTACTTGAATGATATGCTATGTCAATAAGAAGCCATTTGATTTTTGCGTTTCTTTTCTGCAGCTCGGCTTTTTTCTTATCCATAGCTAAAAGTCAGCAACGATATGATGTTGCCTACCATTTCGAATACGACTCCATCTCTATCTCAGCATCCAAAACCTTTTCCAATAAGTTAACCATTGTCAACTACATGGATAGAGCCATTGAACTCTATCCCGAGGCTAATGATACGAAAGTTTTGCAGGGATTAATAAAATTACCACCATTTATACCGCTGAAACCCCATGAAACTAAAACTTTTCCGTTAAAATACATAAGTGATAGGCAGACGATCTCCGAAGCAAGACAAGAATTTAGCATCAAGCTCAATTCGGAGGAGATTTCATTAAATATACAACCAGGCCGAGTTTTTTTTACAAAACTGGATCTTCAGGCATCACTATTGATTCAGCCTGAACAACCAGAGTATTTTATTGATCAGTCAACGGGACTGACACAGTTTATGGTGCGCATCGTCAATACAGGTTTAATACCGCTTACTTTTCAGCTGCAGTTTGCTAACTTGCCTTCCGAAATGGAGATCGTGGGTGAAACTTTACCGATGACATTGCCTGCTGGAGAACAGTCGTTATTGACCTTTACAGCCCGTATGCGGACAAAAAGGATTGCCACAGATGTTAACCTGACGGTAACAGCGCTCGAAGCAGGGGGCAAGCAGCTTGCGACCTGCAGTATACATATCCTGACCGTAGGAAACGTAACGAGGTTCGGCTCAGCGATGAGCTTACAGAATCAGCCTTACAACAATATGTTTGCCTTACGCTATCTTAATATGGATCAGAATATAGCCATTTACCAGCTTCAGGGATATGGAAATCTTGGGCTAGGTAATGAGAAATCCTTGACCTATCGTATGAACATGGACTATTTTAGAAGCCAACGCGTGTTCAATATATATGATAGTTATTTGAATTATCAGACGGAAAAATGGGGGGTGAAAGCTGGTAATATTTACGAAAATCTAGATCAATATGTGAACGGTCGTGGAGTGAGAGCAAGCTATAAATTTGATAAGTTGCGTTCGATTAGCGCATATGCAGTTCAAAACAATTATTTCCTTTGGAATGAGATGAACACTTTTTCCCACCGGGGTGGGGTTTTAGGACTTAAGTATGCTTTTAAATCAGAAAAAAATCAAGAAAGTAGCTTGGTCTATTTGCACAGCAAAGATAATTACCGAACTGTCCGAAACCATCTGTTTAGTGGAAAAGGCTATAAAGACTGGAGCGAAAAACAACACCTCCTCTGGGAAGGTGGGGTTAGTATCGAACAGCTGGATGCTGACGGGCATCAGACGGGTTTGGCCGCCGGCATAAATTATACTGGAATATTCGCCGGCTTCCAGGTTTCCAGTAACAATTACTACAGTTCTCCCTATTATGTAGGCCTCAGAAGAGGGCTCTTGCAGTCGGACTCACGTGTCCTCATTCCGCTCGAGGAAACGAAGAGTGTCTCCGTTAGGATGAGTTTTATGGATAATAGGCCCAGTTACCAAGCTGGAGATAGGAATTACTTTTTTAGCAGCAGCAGTCGAATTGAAATTTATGAGCTTGGATATCGTACTGCGCTCGGGCGAATAAAGGTTGATTTAAGACCTTATTGGATGAATCAATTTGCAGATTACCACAGTTGGTTGGAATTGGGAACTGATGCGGCAAACTGGAAGTCCAGTTCGTTAAGAACTGTTGCAGATCTTAATTTTTTTACCAAGAACCATCGCTTCTCGCTGCATACAGATTATGGTTACACCTATAAAAATACAGCTGAACTGCCTATCGCTCCTTTTCATTCATTGCGTGTATCAGGTAATTATGATCACGCGCTTTTTGGGATTAACACGTTTGTGCAGATCAACCCCTATTATTTGAGTGATCTTTTCGCTACTTATGCGAATGCTAACTATAGGATGTATTCACTAGGACCAAACACGCACTTTGACGCATTTGCACATAATTTACAAGTTCAGCTTGCAGCGATGTATAGTTATTACGGCTTTTCGAGAAGTAATAATTTTTCCTTAAATGGGAACGTCCGTTGGCGGATGAAGAATAGCTGGAACCTCACTGCAGATATCTTTTATACCTTTATTAAAGGTAAGCTGCTTTTTAAGACCGATCCAGTGACTTCTCCTGTGCAGCAGCCACTAGATCGGTATTCATTTAATAACAGACAAATCAGAATTGGAATTGAAAAGAGTTTTGGTCATAGGGGCCACGTTAGTGGGTATCGTTTGCAGCTGACCTGTTTTGATGATAGAAATAACAATGGCATTCGAGAGAATGACGAACCACTCGTAGAATCTATGCTGATTCGCGTCGGAAAGGAAGTTGCCATAACAGATGAAAAGGGACGAGTCAAGTTTGTTGACATGGAAGCGGGCTCTTTTTCCATTCGTACAGAAAACCATCAAGGCTGGATTTTTCAGGGACCATCGACCATTGTACTGACGAAAAATCAGTCGATGGACATCCCGCTGGTCAAAACAAAATCTGTAAAAGGGAATATACAATTAGTTGCCAGTAAATACTTGGAGTCTAAGCCTGATTTGAGCGGTATCAGAATTACGGCGAATGATAGGCAGGGCAAGAAATATAACACCTTGACCAACGAAGCGGGAGAATATGTTTTTTATCTGCCTATCGGTTTTTATAGGCTGACGGTCGAAACAGAAGGAATGCCTTTTGTCATTGAAAATTCGAATTGCGAAGTAGAAATAAACGCCGAAGGATTGATTGAGCTACCATCCTTGCGCTACCGGGATCAGAGGCGCAAAGTCGGTATTAAAAGATTTTAGGGAGCGACAAAGCTATAGACGATGTTCGCGGTATATGTGCCGGCAGGTTTGCCCAGAAGATTGCTAGTCTGCGATGCGGGGATGCTGTACTGCATATCGAGTGTTCGATCGATGATAGGATCGGCATTTTGGATAAGCTGTTGAGCTGTTGTGGATAGCGTAACTGTATTTACTCCAGTTTGCCCAGCCATTGGACCGATACGCAAAACACTTAACGGGATGCTATTGACTCCTGAGGTAAAACTAGAAGAAGTGGCCCGTACATACAAGTTGTAGGGTGTGGTCTTACTCAGCTTTAAGTGGGTAGCCATATTCGTACTGACACCGTTAATATAATTACTGGTCGTAGTAAAAGGAAGATTAACGGATTGCTGATTTGCGATTATTTCTCCGAGGTCGCTGACCACAATATTCAAGCTGCCAGTAGCCTGCGCCTGCACTGGAGCTGTAGGATAGGCTGAAGATAATTTGTTCCAAGTGTAGGTGAGAGGAACTGTGTAAGTTCCGGCTTGTTTAAAGTTATTTTTTAGGGACGTGTTGCTAATGGTGTATGTGTGTGTGATTGAGCTGCTGTTATTGGTAGGGACAGCTATTCCGGCAGCGCTTGTAAGCGCCTGATCGTTGGTCGACAAATTGGTGGCAGTTGCTGTTCCGACTCCGCTGAGTGCGGCGCTCACTGTTGAGACAGGTGGAACAGGCAAGGCGTTGTAGGGAAAGGTTGTGTTAAAATTAAATTGGGCGTTACCAGTCCTGACACTAGGAATATAAGGTACGGTACTTGATACCAGTATAATTTGACTGGCAGTGATTCCATTAGCAGAACGATAAAAATTAAGATTGTTTACCATGATAGTTGTTTTTCCTATGTTGCCTGGAGGACTGATAAATCCGGGTACGTTGATGGATAGCGTGAAGCTGGCGGGAGAGATTGACCCCGCCAACAGGCCTTGCGTGTAAAAGCTGACAGCATCAGTAAATACCCCTGCCGTCCAAGTCTGCCCTGCTGTAAAAATGCGTGCATTGGCGGCTATCGCACCGGAAGCAACACTTGCCACCGCCGTATAGAGTAAACCGCCCCCGGGTGATAGGGCAACTTCATTGTTTCCTGTTAAGCCAAGTAATACAAGGCTACCAATACTCGAAAGTTTCATATGCACTGCACCGACTGGAAAACTGCCACTAGTGGTGCTGTTAAAAATTGAGGTATTGGATTTTACTGAAAAAGAAGGAAGTAAGGTAATTACACTGGTATAAGTGCCAGCGTTGATAGCTGTATTATAGTCGGTTCTAGCCTGTATATTGGCTTGAGGCAGCGTGAGAGATGTCGTCTGCCCATAAGTACTATATCCATATAGGCTTAATAAGCCTAGGAAATATACCACAAAATTCCACTTAATATGTAATCTCTTTTTCTGCAATTTTCAAATCATATTGGCTACCGGCATCTAATATTGCAACGGCGAGATAATTTCCTGCGACAAGTTTCTCTGGAAGGTCGATTTGCACCCATTGATCCGAGTGGGGGAGCATCGCAATAGCGACAGTCTTAACGGGTATTTCTTCGCCTGTCTCTGTATTGGTCAGCTCAAAGCGCACATAGGCATCCTTATTAATCTGCCCTGTGTTTTTAACGTGTATGTCCATCCGGCGAACCGGCTGACCTGTCTGACCTGGAATGACATGCCTGTCCTCGAAAGCAAGGAATTCCAGATCCCCGGGGTTTAATCCTGAAGGGGTATGGTAAATTTGGATGCCTACTTCGATTAGTACGTTCATATGAAGACCATTTTGGAGTGCAGCTTTCTGTTCCTTCACCTGTGTAAAGAAGAGCATCGTGTTGGTTAGCTGCAGGGAGCCTGGGTTTTTTGGGATAGTCATGGAAAGATTTACCGATTTGGTCTCTCCTGGAGCCAAACGTACCGTATTTTCCGATAGCGTGAGCCAAGCCGCATTTGATTGCGGTTTTTGGCCTTGAGAATAATATTTTTTTACCCCAATCGAATCGCGATCCCAATCTTTAAGATGGGCGACAAAATAGAGTTCAGTGTTCGAGGTGTTGCTAAATGTAATGATCTGAGAAACTGTCTGCCCTGGATCGCCAGTAAAAAAAATGCGGGATGGAGAAATCGAAATACCCTGTCCATAGATCAGGGTATTACAGATACAAATGACGAATAGTGTTAAATAATATCTCACGGATAAAATTATCTTTCCAGTTAGAGTTGTGTTGCGGTATAAGTGACTGTTGTACTATAGGCCGATGCACCAAGATTTAAAAGCGATGCAGGATCTGCTATAGTATAATCCACGGTATAGCTAGCTCCCGTGGTTGCAGTCGAACCGTTGACTAAAGCGGCCGGGGTTGTACTTAATGGTACATTCGCTTCTGGAGTACCCCCATTGGCCGAAGCGGAAGGTACATTCACCGTTACAATATCCAAGGCGGGCCCCCCTGCAGGCGTAAATGCGGCAGTTGCCGCAACAGTGAGGTTATACGGTTTATTGCTCACGACCGTAAAATGACCTGCTTTCTCAATAGTTTTTGAAGCAGTATAATCAGCCGCAGTTGTATACGTAAAATTAACTGTTGGGGTTGCACCTAGGGTGATTGAAATGGCATCTGTCAAGTTGATATTTACAGTAACAGGTTGGGAGGTTGCCGTCACTTGGGCTTTGGCTTGATTTCCAAAACATATGGCTACAAGCGCAGTGAGGGGTATAAATAGGTTCTTTTTCATAATTTCCTCTATTTTATTGGATTAAACTCTAGTAAAGTTAATTAGCAACTGCGCTAAATGCAATGAGCAGAAGTCACATGATGATGTTATAAAGTTGAGTAGATGGGAGAAACCGCGTATATTTGCAGCCAAATGTTGGAGTCCAAAAGAATTTATCAAATCGATCTGTTTCGATTTATTGCAGCATCAGCAGTAGTGTTTTATCATTATATGTATCGCGGGGCTGCTGCTGGAAATATGTCTCTTTTACGTTTTGATGGCGTTGGTGACTATGTCAAATATGGTTATCTGGGCGTCGACCTATTTTTTATCATCAGCGGTTTTGTGATCGCTTTCTCTATCAAGCATCTATCGTTGCGTAAATTCTGCTATTCTCGATTTAAGCGCTTGTACCCTATGTATTGGATCTGCTTGCTGCTGACCTGTGTGATTACCTATTTTTTTGGCGCGCCGCGTTATCATGTAACATTTACTCAGTTACTGGCCAATCTGACGATGACGCAGAAATTATGGGGACAAGGCGATGTAGATGGTGCCTACTGGTCACTTTATGTTGAGTTGAAATTTTACCTGGTCATAGTCTTATTCCTGATTCTAAATCAATTTAAAAGAGTAGGATTAGATTACCTGGTTTATTTTTGGCTGCTATTGTCAAGTCTACGTTTTTTTTTCGGACCGTCCGAAATGTATGATGGACTCCACGAGTTTTTTTTACTCGATTGGAGTGCCTACTTTATTGCGGGAATTATATGTTGCCAAATTTTTTTGCATGGAGTAAAAGCAAAGCATATGATCGCCCTACTTTGGTGCTTGTACATTTCGATCGACAGCGCTATTGGTCGGATTCACTGGCTGGAGCGTACTTTTCATAGTGATTTTTCTCCTTATATCATTGGGACCGCCATTGTCGTGTTTTACTTACTTATGTTACTGGTTTCCTGTAAAAAACTTCAGTTTATTAATTCGTCCAAGTTTGTTAAAATTGGCATGTTGACCTATCCCCTGTATTTAATCCACCAGCATATAGGGTTTATCATTTTTAATCAGCTCTATCTGTATATCAATAAATACGTGCTCCTTTCGGCTGTTGTAATGCTGATGCTAGCACTTGCTTATTTCTTAAGTGATCGTATTGAACCGTGGATTATAAAACGTTTTAAGAAATTAATAGGCGGCCGAGCGTAGGATCTATAAAGGAAATATTTCCTTTATAGATCAGCGATTTCACTGGCGATATTCTTGAAACTGCTTCTGCGGAACAGCTGGCTTCGAGTAAGGCAATATCTGCACTATCTCCGACTTTGGGCCATTGCATATTGCCTTTGTCGTCCAAAGGAGTGGGGCCAGCAGTGGCAAGCTTGAGCATGCGAGATAAGCCAAATTCAGTTGTTTGGCCATAAACCTGAGCTGCAAGATTGGCTTTTTGTAAGACACTACCCGTACCAAATGTGTTCCAATGGTCTACAATACTGTCATTTCCCGTCATCACTTCAACGTTGTTCTCTAGTAAGGTTGGGATTGGCATAATTAATCCACCGAATGGAATTGTAGAAATAATGCCAATTTGTGCGTCGCCTAGTTTTACTGCCATTTCTTGTTGTTTGGATTTTTCCAATCGACCCAATACAAAACAATGGCTGATGTAGGTCTTACCTTTAAGAACTGGATTCTCGTTCACTTTGTTAATTAAGTATTCTACGGTTTTCAAGCCTGATTCACCCGATTCGTGCAAATGAATGTCAATTCCCTTGTTATGATCTAATGCCAGCTGAACCGTAAAATCCATTGTTTTTTCAATAGCTCCATCAATGGAAAATGGATCGACTCCACCGATAAAATCAATATTGGTTTTGGCGGCTTCCTTAAGGTAGCGAACCGAGTCAGTATAGTATACACCGTGCTGCGGAAAAGCAACCAGTTCAGCCCCGAATCCATCTTTCTTGTTTTCCAGTGCCAGTTGTAGCTTACTTAAAGCGTCTAGTTTGGATGTCGGTTCGATATTAACATGACTGCGTGCGAAAGTAGTACCGTTACCTTGTAATAGTTCGATCAGCTTTTCTGCTTTATAGGTTGCATTTTTTAATAGTTCGGGCAGAATTTTCTCTTCGAGGGCAATCATGCCTTTTACACCTCCGGTCCTTTGCCTTACTGCCTGCCACTTGTCACCATAATAGGTTTTGTCCAAATGGATGTGCATATCGCGGAAAGAGGGTAGCATCAAAAGCCCTTTTGCGTCGATAGCATGGAAAGCATTAATATTGGAACTTATAGCCTTGATCTTTCCGTTTGCAATCTGAATAGAAAATAGGCCTGTCGTTGTTGAAATCACATGGCCATCAGTATCGTACTCAAAGCCCGTTTCTAGCAACACATTTTTTAATGTATAGTTTTTTTGAATTGCGGAGTCGCTCAATAGGTTTTGGTTCACCATTTTATGGCGGTTTTCTGCAAATAACATTGCTGGTATAAGTGTAGAACCCGCAAGTGCTAACGTAGAGTTTCTAATAAATTCCTTGCGGGTAAAGGCCATTGATTTCATAAGCGCATAGTTGTCTAAAAAAAAGCATCTGGTATTGTAGGTTACAAATTTATAGGACTGTCGTGCTATTTTTGCTGGGAGATATCTGCCATTTCTTGTGTAATTTATCTATTTTTCATTTTCCTCTTAACAAACTTATTGTCTCCCCAGCTTGACGATTGTCTCTAAAGTCACTGGGACTGGTACCTATCTGCAGTTTAAAGAAATTTGAAAAATAAGCTTGATCTGCGAAACCCAACTCAAAGGCAATTTCTTTGATGGACCGTTCGGAGCTTTGTAAAAGCCGTTTTGCTTCAATGTTTATTCGTTGGTGGATAAGCTGTGTAGCAGATATTTTTAAATGCTTTTTACATAGAATATTAAGATAATTAGGTGAAATATTAAGTTTTTCGGCATAAAATGCCACCATTTTCTGTTCCCTGAAGAATTCGTCAATTAGCATATTAAACTTAGCAAGTCGCGGAACAGATTGATAAACCTTGAATTCGGTGAACGCAGACTCTGCCTCTCGACTTACAATCGCGGCAATGACGCCCGCTCGGGCACTAATTAAAGGAATAAGTGAGTTTTCTCTTTTCAATTCTTGTTTGACGGATTCAAATTCATAAAGTAATTGTGCAAAGGAATCTGCAGTGAGATCAATGACAGGATGGTTTTGATAATTGGTAAAAGAAAAGCGAAAAAAAGGTGCAAAATGTTCAAACAGAGGGCGCTCAATCATGAGTTGGTAAGCTATAGTATCGGCATAGATATGCCACTTGTGCATTTGGCCTGGAAAGAGAATATGGACCTGATGATCTTTTATCCTATAATCGATAGAATCGATGGTATGTACGCCAGAAGCTTTATGGAACAGATTAATGATAAAAAAATCATGCTTATGGGGTTTTTCGATAAGCCGTTCGCCATGGAGTTCGTTAAATAGGAGTTCTTCCCGTCCTGCTGTCTGTTCTTTTCGGAAACCATCCAGACCAATAACTGGCACCCAAATTTTTGAATTTCGCTTTTCCATAGAATATCTTATCAAATCTAAAATACAAAATACCGTCGAGTATTTGGGAATACGTGGTATTATTGCGTTTTCTTTCAATTGAGGATAGCGTTATTAGAAGGAGTGTTAGTTAAAATCGGGAGAATATCGGCTAAAATAAACCTATATATAATGAGCTTTTGTGATTAATTTTAAAAAGTCAGGGAGACATCAATGAAGAGTGTCCGTCATGTAGCTAAGCACACTCAATTGGGCCGGGCAATACGTAAACCGAAGATTATGAATACACGAAATAGATAATATTATGAAAAGATATAAATTACACGTCGCAATACTTTTTACGATTTTTATCAAAACGATAGATGTCGCGGTAGCGCAAGGTGGAGATCAGATATTGGATGGAATTGGTGAGACAGGAATGGTGGCCCGTTATGTCTTTGATGAGGATTTAAAAGATTGGTCAAGAAATGGTCTGCATGGTAAATTTCAAGGAGAGAAAGCATTATTTGTAGCTGATAAGCAATTTAAAAAGGTATTGTCTCTAGCCGGGGGAAAAGATGATTTTGTCGTATTACCGTCGCAAGTACTCTCGGATTTGGAGTCTATTAGTATAACAGGCTGGTTGTACTTGAGGGCAGCGCAGCCTGAACAATATCTTTTTGACTTCGGACAAGATCTTGCGAGGCATTTTGCAGTAACACCGACAGGAACAGCGCAAAAAGCTGGATATTTGGGTGTTATTTCCCAAAAGAAGACTGAAGTAAAAAGTGCAGCGTCTCCTTCGGTTCCGTTGAACAAATGGGTGCATCTGGCCATTGTGGTCGATGTTACTACAGGGTCTTTACAAACGTATTTGGACGGAAGGCCCGTTGGAGAAGTCAAAAATATTCCGCAAGAACTGAGCGCAGTTTTTGGACAGCCGGGAAGCAAAAAGAAATTACAGATTGGAAAGCCCCTATTAGGCGGCAATTCGAGTTTAAATGCTTTGCTCCATGATTTCAGGGTCTATCGGGTGCCACTTAGTCGAGCCCAGATTGCCACGGTATATGGCAATGCATTGAAAGGCGTACACGAAGATACAAGCACCAAAGGCAAGCCCGAGGATGATTTACCTAGATTTCCGATGAATAAAGCAGAATTGTATAATGCTTATTTAATTGGAGTCGCAGATGTCAGCGTAGAAACGGAGGTTGGGGAATTGCCACGATTGCCTAATTATGTCGTCGGTACTTATAAAGATGGTATGGTAGGGCCGAAAGTACGGGTGCTATGGCCGTCTCCAACAGATAATAGCACAGTTTTACAGCAGACAGCCTACACGATAACTGGACGTATCCCCGGAACGGATCTTCAACCAAAAGCAATTGTTAGTGTCAAGGGAAAGATAAAGTCTAACATCCCTAACTTAAAATTGGAACCCTTCCATTTGGATCAGGTGACTCTTAATGTAGACGAAGGACATCATCACACCAAGTTTATTGAAAACCGTGATAAGTTTATGGATACATTGGCTACATCAGATCCCAATTCTTTTCTTTATATGTTTCGTCACGCTTTTGGACAAAAGCAACCAAAGGGTGCAAGGCCTCTGGATGTATGGGATAGCCAGGATATCAAATTACGAGGTCATGCAACTGGACATTACCTAACAGCAATTGCGCAAGCTTACGCCAGTACAGGGTATGACAAAGCCCTTCAAGTAAAATTTTTGGGTAAAATGGATACGATGATCAATGAACTTTACGCTTTGTCAAAATTGTCGGGTGTACCGAAGCAATCGGGGCAGGCATATGTCGCTGATCCAGCGGCAGTGCCTATTGGTCCTGGTAAATCAGCGTATGACTCTGATTTGAGTGATGAAGGAATTCGTACAGATTATTGGAACTGGGGGCTGGGATTTATTAGCGCCTATCCTCCCGACCAGTTTATAATGCTTGAACATGGGGCCAAATATGGGGGGCAGAAGAACCAGGTTTGGGCACCTTATTACACCCTGCACAAGATCCTGGCCGGTCTGATGGATGTTTATGAAGTAAGCGGAAATAAAAAAGCATTGGAAATCGCACAAGGCATGGGCAACTGGGTGTATACGCGTTTAAACAATATCCCGACCGAAACATTAATCAACATGTGGAATACCTATATCGCAGGTGAGTTTGGAGGGATGAACGAAGTGATGGCAAGGTTGTATCGTGTTACGGGGGAACAAAAATATTTAAAAACCGCCCGTTTATTTGATAACATTGATCTGTTTTACGGTAATGCAGCACATACACATGGACTGGCAAAAAATGTGGATACTTTTAGAGGATTGCATGCCAATCAGCATATCCCACAAATTGTAGGCAGCATGGAGCTATACCGTGTATCAAATGACCCTCAATACTATAAGGTAGCCGACAATTTTTGGTATAAAGTCACCAGCGATTATATGTATAGCATTGGTGGTGTGGCGGGGGCGAGGAATCCGGCCAATGCCGAATGTTTCATCAGTCAACCTGCAACATTATATCAAAACGGATTTTCTGCAGGGGGCCAAAATGAAACCTGTGCAACCTATAATATGCTGAAATTGACGAGTGATTTGTTTATGTTCGATCAGCGTGCAGAGCTGATGGATTACTATGAACGTGGACTATATAATCACATCTTAGCTTCCGTTGCGGAGAATAGTCCAGCAAATACCTATCATGTTCCTTTGCGTCCTGGTTCAATCAAACAATTTGGAAATGCAGATATGCACGGGTTCACCTGTTGTAATGGGACGGCTATAGAGAGCAGTACCAAATTGCAGAATACGATTTATTTTAGAAGTAAAGATGATCAATCATTGTATGTTAATTTATATATCCCTTCTACTTTGCAATGGAAAGAGCGGGGAATCAGGATTGAACAACAGACAAATTTTCCAAAAGCAGATCATACATCGTTGACCATACGCGGTAATGGCAAATTCGATCTTCATGTTCGGGTACCAAGTTGGGCGACAAAGGGATTTTTCGTTACTATAAATGGAGTTGACCAAAAAATTGCCGCCGATCCTGGAACGTATCTTAGCATAAACCGTAACTGGAAAGATGGTGATGTGGTTAAGCTAAAAATGCCCTTCGATTTCCATCTCGACCCGGTTATGGATCAGCCGAATATCGCAAGCCTATTTTATGGCCCCGTTCTCTTGGCGGCTCAGGAACGTACCGCAAGAAAAGATTGGCGTAAAGTAACTTTCGACGCAAAGGATATTGGTAAATCTATTAAAGGAAACCCAGAAACATTGGAATTTTATATAGACGATGTGCTTTATAAACCGTTTTATGATACCTATGGGCGTCATTCGGTTTACTTGGATGTGAGTTTAAAGTAACGGTAAAAAGGTACACCTTGTCATTTCGCAAGTTGACAAGGTGCGTTTTTATGTTATTAATCTTCCCCTGCCTCTGCATGCAGTTCGAAAGATAGCTTAACGAGGTCTTGACCTGCAAACTTGGCTTCATAATTAGACAAGTTCCAGTCTGTGCGTGTAATGGTTGCTTTGGTGGAAGCATCTTTTAATTTCCTTAATACAAAGAGCACTTGCTTTTCGCCAGCATTGACGATACCGGCGGTAAAGTAGGTGATTATTCCGGTTGTTTCTGTAGCATCACTAATTGTTGTTCCATCGGCATATTTTGTTTCACGCGTCTGAAATATCGCACCATTTTCACCAGTGGTGTTGGGATTTAAAATAAATGATCCGCCTAATAGGAATGCTTTGTAGTAATCTGCAGTAGCCTTATTGAGGATGTACTGATTTTGAATCTCCTGCGCTGATAAATCGTATTGTTTAAATTCAATCTTATAAATTTTGGATGGATGCAGGTGCGCATGACCACCGGATAGGGCTTGACCTTTTTCGTTGAAGTTGATGGTCATAGGTTCTGCATTGCTCTTGTCAGCTAGATCGTGAAAATGGTTTCCATGCGCTGTCCCAGTTACTTCTGTGAAGACAAGTTTAAAGCTCGGTTTTACATCGGCGGCCGTAATCGTTAATGCTGATTCTGCTGTAGTAGCATTTCCGGCTTTGTCGGTGACAGTAAGATGAAAATGATAAGCCCCAGCAGGAGCACCGGCAGGAACATCAATGTGTTCATGGAAGGTAACATTTTTTACGCCGATATATTTACCGTTAGTAAAGGCTTTTGTGAACTTATAAGAGCCACCACCTTCTTGATGAACCTCAATGTCGATTTTAGCAATCAGTCCTTCGGCGACAATTTCACCTTCTAGGTGCAGATCTGAACCTGCTTGCACGGTTTTAGTGTTTCCACTCCCGATTTCGAGTGCGCCTATCTGAGGTTTTGCAAGTGCTGAAATTTCCTCGTTATCTTTCTTACAGGACGATAGTAAGCCTAAAAGAACAGTACTTAACAGGAAGAGGAAGCGAATGTTTCTAGTTTTCATGTAAAATGGATTTAATTAATTTGAGTTGATAAATAAGTATGGTATTATTCGAGTATACGGATGCTAATTCCCTTTTGACTGCTCCATCCTGTGAGGTCGGTCACCTGGATCATAAAATGATAATTGCCCGGATCGATATCAGCAGGGACATCAATTTGTAACTCGGCATTATATCGCTGTGGCTGCGCGGGAATATTAACTGTTTTAACCAAAACAAAAGGCTTTACGGGCTTTTTGATAGCCTCTATTATACACTCTCCGATTTCGGTACTGTGTGAATGATGGTCAAAGTTATGGTGTATATTGATGCTATAACTTCCTAACGCCACATTGTCGGATAGTGTGCTGCTAAAAGTAAAACTGGTGCCTCGCTTAATTGTGCTACATTGTTTTGGGAAAGCATTTTCGGTATCGATGGCAATGGTCGGTTTTTCGGTATCGATGTTTTCCTTATCTTTCCTACAGGCCACAGTCATGGCAAATATGACTGTAATGATTGTGTACTTTTTAATTGTTTTCATGTATGAATAGTTATTGTTCTATCTTCCTCAATTATCTGTTGTGGTGTACTTTCCGTAATCGGCTATTGACTGACGTTGGTTCATTGCGGAGAAAGATTGTAGTTGTTGATAATCTTAAGAGCGAGGCTTTTTCCCGAATGGTATTCCGATGGACAGCATAAAATTTCGCCCTTGTTCTGGTAATGCTATCAGACGATAAAAGCTGGTATGATCCATATATTTTTTATCAAAAAGATTTTGAATCTGCAGGCGTAGTTGGATGTCAGAACCCGAAAGATTCAGCTGCGTTCCTGTCCGAAAGTTAAACACCTGATATGCAGCTGTGATCTCCTCTGGAGGAACAATGTGATGCTGAGCTGCCGTCCATTTACAATCAAGGGAAAAGTAAGTATCTTTAAAACGCTTGCTATTTTTTGCTGTCCAGCTGATGTCTATCAAAGCGGAAGGCGCAGGAGAAAAGGGAAGTGTATAGCCTTTCTTTGCTCCCGATAGCTGTTCCGAACGGATGTATTCAGCCAATAATTCTAATTTCCATTGTTTCAGCGGCCGGTAGCTAAGTTTGAATTCTGCACCATGACGACGTACCCGACTCTCCGTATATTCAAAAATTTGATTGCCAGCCCCGTAGTATTGATCGTAGCTTGAGGTCGGATTGAGGTAGATATAATTCGCAAAGTAATTAAAAAATGGTGTGAAGGCAACATTGGCCTTTTTCCCACTCCATGTTAATGATAAATCCATCTGATAGGACTGTTCGGGCGACAATGAGCGATTGCCTTTTTCATAACTGAAGTAATGATAATTGACTCCATTGGCAGCGAGTTCCTGCGCAATTGGAGCCCTAAAACTCTTGCCTATATTGATTTTTGTCTCCAAAGAACCAAATTGACGAGCCGCCCCAAAAGACCAGACCAAGCTATTGAAACTTCGGCGGAGTGCCGATGCCCTAACAATCCTTGTGGTCATGTTGCCTTCCTGCTGCGAATCGAACCAATCTTGATAGGATGACGTATGAATATGGCTATAATCGTACCGCAATGCACCAAACAAGGTGGTATAATCGGCCACTACAAATTGATCATAAACGAATAGACCCATTGCTTTTTGCGTAAAGGATGGAATCAGGAAACCCCAACCGTCAATTTGATTGTCCTGATATTCTCCGTTTAAGCCAATCGTTAGCCGATGCGCCGCCAAATCAAATTGATCTTTAACAGTAATATTATAGATCTGTTTGTCATATAATCTTTCCAAACTAGCGGGGATAGTCATATCTTTTGGATAGACGGGGGGCATATAGCCATGTGCCGTGTAATTATTGAATTCTTGACGATAGTTCTTTTGATACCCCAAGTCAACCCAAAGTTTATGCTTGTTTAGGTCGATAAAGTTGCGGTTAATCAGCTTCAAATGATTCACAGTCTGTTTTGGAAAACCAATGTCCCGGCTCGATCTGTCATAGAAAGCTGTATCTACACCCCGAGGTTCCAAGCCGTGCGCATTCGCAAAGAAGCCGAACTTAGTATGGTAATTACTCAGATACAACATGGAGGAAAAACGATCTGATATGTAGCCTCCGCGTAGTTGAACATGTGTTTCTCTTCCGGCTGTATTGCGTACATGGCGATCTTTTAGACGTACCGCATAATTATAAACATAAACAGTGTCTGTAGGGACGCGATAATCTCCATAGTCTAAATGTGTAAAGCCTCCGCCGAAGACCCAATTCCCCTTTCGGCCTTGTGCTTGAAGCGATCCGCCAAAGGTAGCGTTGTTTGATTTGGTCAATAAGTTAAAGTGCCCCCTAAAACCTGTGTCCTGTAGTTCCGATGGTGGCAATAGTCGGATGACGCCACCAATGGCGTCTGAGCCATACAAAAATGAGCTGGAGCCTTTAATTACCTCGGCACTTCCTACGCTGAATTGATCGATTTCCAATCCATGATCCAATCCCCACTGTTGTCCTTCATGTTTAATTCCGTTTTCTACCGTAGCGACACGATTGAATCCGAGTCCTCGAATCTGAGGTTTGGACTGATTGGCACCTATGCCTATGGCATTGACACCAGAAAGTCGGCTTAATGTCTGCATTAAGCTTCCTGCTTGATATTTTTGTATAGAGTCGGCATTGAGCATCTGGATCGCTAGTATCCCTTCCGCTGCCCGATGGTAACGTCGCCGGCCAACTTTAACTTCTTCAAGCTCGATGCTTTTTTCCTGCCCGTAAGATGGGAGGCACATGTGGTGTGCGACTACAAGTGAAAAAATGATGTACCTATTCATCGGGTTGGATTTATTTGTTGCAATTAAGTTGCAACAAATATAGGTAAAAAGATTTTAAAAGCAATTAAGTTGCGTTGTTGTTTTGTGTTATTCTCGTCGTTCCCTCTACAGTGGCAAAGTTTTTGTTACTTTTTAGCGCCTTCAGGGCACAAAAAAGCTTATTTTACCACATACTACAACGATTATATATGAAGTTAAGTGAAGAATATTTCAGTAAAGTTGCTGCATTGCAATCCGCTGAACCTCAATTGACAATTGATCTGTCGAAACCCATTACACCTGATATATGGCTTGATGCTCTCATTCATTTTGAGTATAATATGCAGCAGCCCAGTGCAACCACTCTTTACGATGCATTGTTTGAAAAAGGAACTGATTTTGCTGCAAATGTCTATTTAAACGATGAGGATTATACTTTTTTTATCGATAAAATCAGGGCAATATTGGAACGCTATGCCACTATAAATCCGCAAGCATGGGTCGAGTTGGGGCTACAACATGTTTTATGTCGCCGGCATGCTGTAGAAAAGGAAAAAGCGTCGTTGTATTTAAATAGAGGTATGGAGGCTGGGGTTAAATGGGCGAGACCTCTTTATTTATATTATAATTATTTAGGTGTGTTGGCTGATATTGACCGGGAAACCGCCAAAGCTGAACTTGAATCGCTTGCTTTGGGAGGCGATCTTTATGCAACCGCGTATATTGCCCATATCGATGTATGGACCGATAAATTTGAAGAAGTCTTTGATCGAATTCAGGTGCTTAGACACGCTCAGGAGAAAAAACTATTACGCCATTATTATGAAGCGTTACAATTTTACTACGCTCGTAAAGACAATAAAGCCAAACGCCTGGAGATCCTGGAAGAGGGTATCGCCTTGACCGATTCCCGATACTGCAGGTTTGTTCTGAATGATATAAAACGCGCAGATGCAACTTCTTCCGTTGAACTGGAACGTCTTATACCAGAATATCACGAATTATTTGAATATGGAATGATGGACGCTGCAGTGCAGATAGCGCTCATCAAACTTCAGGGATTAAGTAACACTAATCAGGTAAAGGAGGATTTCGAGCAGCCACTATGGTATTTGCAGAAAGCATACGACTACAATAATATTTATGCAGGCTATCGTCTAGCTTGTCTTTACCTCTATAATGACACACTTCAGGATATCGAAAGGGGCCTATCTTTATTGCAGCTACTCGACCAGCGAGATGATTATGTCGAAGCGCAGGTTGAACTTGCGGAAATACTGTTAGAAGGAAGATTTCTGCCGAGAGATGAAAAATCTGCCTTCCAGAAATTTAGTGCACTGGCACAAAAAAATATTGCCTATGCAAAGTTGCGCATGGGCAATATGATAGAATCTGGCTATGATGGAATAGATCCCGATTACAAGGTAGCTTTTGCCTATTATCAAGATGCCGCAAAAGATAAACTCCCGCAGGCTCTATATCAGGTCGGCAGGTACTTGAAATATGGCATTCATGGCGAAGAACCTGATTTGGCAGCTGCAATCCCTTACTTCGAAGAAGCGGCCGCTTCTAATAATGTTACAGCACTAACGGAAATGGGATTAGCGTCCGAATTGAAGGCCGAACCAGACTACAAATTGGCTTTTGATTATTTTTCACGTGCAGCTGATCTGGGTTACCCATATGCTTATTATCTGAAGGGAATTTATTTAGAAAATGACTATCACCAGACAGGCGCTCCTCAGCCAGCAGCTGCTTTTGCCGCCTTTGAAGCAGGTGCTAGCATGCAGGATTTAAATAGTATATATGAACTAGCTCGATGTTACCGTGGTGGCATAGGTACGGAAATAAATCTAGATCGGATGATCGATTTATACCAAAAGGCTGCCGAGCGAAACCATGTGCAGGCGTTGACTGATCTTGCCCTTTGTTATGAATATGGTTATGGGCTGAGTAAAGATGCTTTTAAAGCACAAGAATATATTAAAAAGGCGGCTGATTTAGGTTTTCCGTATGCAATCTACGTGATGGGAAGATACTATTTGACCGGCCTTGTGAAACAGGATGTGCCCCTTGGTCTTCAATTGCTGGAAGAGGCTGCACAAAAAAATGTAGGTGAAGCATTGTTGCTGCTAGGCGACTATTTTTTCTTCGACTATGATCAGCGTGAAGAATATGATAAAGGCTTTGATTACTATACGCATGCTGAGAAGCTTGGATATTTGACAGATGGACTGGGTATGTGTTATGAGTTTGGTATCGGAATAGAAGCACAGCCAGCAAAAGCATTTGAGTATTATAAACAGGCCGCAGAACGAGGAAATCAGGAAGCGATCTATCGACTGGGTCGCTGTTTGTATTTCGGAATAGGTGCCGAGATCGATAAAACAGCTGCTTATAGCCAATTTATTGAAGTAGCACAACAAGGAAATGTTTATGCCTGTTATTTTGTTGGCTTACAACTGCTGGACGGAGAAGGTGTACCGACAGACCTTCATGACGGTATTGAATGGCTGATGAAAGCTGCCGATGCTGACCATGCTGATGCGCAATATAAACTGGCCAACTGCTACCTCATGGGAGATGGCGTGGAAGAAAATGAAACGCTTGCCTTGGAGTGGTTTGAACGAGCGGCAGATAATGGACATGAAGAAGCTATTCGATTGACAAAGAAAACGAGAAAGTAACAAAAACATGCAGGAAGAGAAATCATATTCCTTTCAGGTAAACTTGAAAGGAATGATCGCGCTGCTCTCAGAGCACCTATATAGCGATCCCAACACATTTATTCGGGAACTGCTTCAAAATGGGGTGGATGCAATTACAGCATTGAAACACTTGGATGAACATCATCAAGGAAAAATCAAGATAGAATTACCAAACGTTGAGCAACCTAAATTTATGTTCCAAGATAATGGAATAGGTCTCAAGGAGTCTGATATCCACCAATTTTTGTCGGTTATTGGCGAGAGTTCGAAAGGTAAGGACATCAAGGATGCACAGGATTTTATTGGAAAGTTTGGCATTGGACTGCTCTCTTGTTTTGTCGTCAGTGATGAGATTATTGTGGAAACAAAATCGGCGCTTGAACAGCAGCCCTTACGCTGGACGGCTAGAGCTGAAGGCGACTATAAGATTGAGCGCCTGAGTGATGATGATATTCCTGTGGGAACGAAGGTAATTTTAAGCCCCAAAAAACAATACAATTATATTTTTGAAGCGGACTATTTCGAGAAGAAAATTAAGTTTTATGGAGATGCACTGCGAGAATCCATTTCAATCGTGGTAGGAGGTGTTGAAAAGATCATCCATAAGGATGAACCTAAATGGCTTGCTTCATCGGTTTCGAAAACAGATTTGTTAGCGATAGGGAAAGAGCTATTTCATGTCAACTTTTTGGACGCAATTCCATTTGAAACGACTGCGGGAAAAGCAAAGGGCGTGTTGTATGTTTTACCTTTTCGTACGCAATTTAGCAGCAAGCAGCGTCACCGTATCTACTTGAAGCGCATGTTTCTCGCCGAAGAAGATCAATCGATTTTGCCAAACTGGGCATTCTTTGTCCGTATGCTTGTCAATACGGAGGAACTTAGTGCCACCGCATCGCGGGAGTCTCTGATGAAAAATGATTTGCTGCGGCAGGCGAGAAAGGAAATTGCTGCCGTTTTGAAGACGTACCTGCAGCAAGTGAAGAAGATTGATTACGATATTTATATACGTATTATCCAAACGCATTATCTTCATTTAAAAGCATTCGCCCTAGAAGATCCCGATTTCCTAGCAATCTTTTTGGCGGATATCCCATTTGAAACCAACCGTGGACAACGAAGCTTTCAAAATATAATTGATTATCAGCAACAACTCTATTATTGCGCCGACTTTGAAGATTTTAAACAGATTGACCGAATGGCTGATACGCAGGGGATAATGCTTATTAATGCTTCTTATACGTTTGATACCGAGCTACTCCGTAAGATCAAACAAAAATATCCCGAGTATAATATTACAGAGATGTCGCCAAATCAGCTACTAGAGACCTTTCAGCCGATTCATGAAGACGAGCATCATCAATATTTTTCTTTTCAGAAAGATGCACAACGCATTTTGGACGACTACAACTGCATTTTGGAAATTAGACGGTTTAAACCAGTTGATACGCCGGCCATTTTTACAAAAATGGACCAAAATAACGTGGAAAATACGATTAGCCAATTGAAAGAAGATGCAAATCCCTTTGCGCAGGTACTCAAGACATCCAGGCCAAATAAGATCCAGAATACATTATGTTTAAATGCCGATAATGCATTGATCACCACGCTAATGGATATAAGGGATGGGTATATGCTCCGTTCAGTGATGGAAGTCCTGTATGTGCAAGCGTTGATTTTAGGCAAGTATCCGGTACAGGAACGTGAAATGAAAGTCTTGAACGAGGCCCTGAAGAACCTCATTGTCATGGGACTGGATAATTTCGTGAATCTTTAAGCCGTTTTTTTACGTTTCTCATCCGGCCATTAGAAAAGTTGTTTATAACGGAACTATAATTCATTAAAAGAACACAATAAAATAGAAATGTATACACTTAAAATTCAGAAACTTCGCAATCAAGTTGCGCGAGTAGATAATACATTGGAGAAAGTCAACCTATTGACGCAGGCTATTCGGATTGCCGATGAAAATCAAGATATTGAATGGGGATATGAGCTCCGTTTAGATTTAATTAGCGAAGAGATCGATCTTGCTTTTTCGACCGAATCTTTACCTGCTTTTGCTTGGATACTGCAGGCGTATGATGAAAATCCAGAACGCTTTAACGAAGAGGATTTCTTATGGCAGTATAAATGGATGATGGCCGAACTATATGACAATCCCGCGGTCAGCCGTGAACAGATAGAAGCTGCTCTAGGCGACTTTGAACAACGGTTGATCCGTAATGGTTATGGTAAGCGCGCCATATACAACGAGGAACTCAGTGATGCCCTGGCGCAAAAGGATCTGGCTGCTGTTGAAGTGGCATTGACGAATGTGAATGCTTTGCAAAGAGATGATATGAGTGACTGTGAAGCATGTGAAATGGATGCAGAAGTATCAGCAACATTATTGCAGTATGGCTATGCCCCAGCAGTAGAAAAAGCTTTGCCACTCATTGAAGGACAGTTCACCTGTTCACATGTTCCTCTGCGTACTGCCGTAAACCTTGCATATGAAGGTTACAAGCATGGAGATGCTGAACAAGCAGACAGAATGGCAAAACTCGCAGAAACGGAGGTGTTTAAGAAAGAGAAAGATTCCGCAATATTAATATCAGCTATTAAACTAGCAACATATTTCTCGTATACCGACCTCGGTAAATCCAAGGAATGGATCGAACGATTTTTACCCTGGGCCGATGGACCCGAAAGTAGATCCATGTTTCAGTTGGCGTGCTACGTTTGTGAAGCCATGAAAAATTTTAGAGCTGACGAACATTTTATGCTTGAGCTAGGGCAGCAGCATAATCTTTTCCAAGGTAAAACTAGCTACACAGCTAGCGAACTGGCTGGGCATTATAGGAAATTGGCGCATCAACTTGCGGATCGGTTTGATCAACGTAATGGCAATAACAACTTTCGCAATCAACTAGCAGCCTTATAGGTTTCAATAGCTTCTATAAATCCCTGATTTCCGTGATGGGATTGCGCTATGTTCGAAGCTATCTTTGTGTAAATGAGTTCCAAATACTAAAATTTAAAATAAAAATAGATCAATATGATTAAAAAGATGATTACCGGCGTTTTGACCATGGCGGCTCTGACTATGTCGAGTTGTGGGGCGGGAGTAAAAGATCCTGCAGCATACAATAATTCGATTATTACCGTGATCAACGGAAGTGAAAAACATGTGACGGACATGAATGCAGCAATGAATAGCTCCGATTATACCAAAGCTGAACAAGTGCGCACAGAATGGGAGAAGTCTTTAAATGATGACATCAAAAAAGTAGAAGACCTTGGTGATTTTAAAGGTGATGCAACATTCCAAAAAGCAGTGCTCGATGGGTTAAACGGCTACAAGAAGATCGTTACGGAGGATTATCCGAAATTGATTGAGCTTCGCAAAAATAAAACATCCGATGCAACGACAGAATCTGCATTACTTGATAATATCAATAAAGCATTTGAAAATATGGGTAATGGAGTCAATAAAGCTTCAGCAGAATTTGAAAGTAAATATACAAGTTAAAAGTACTCAATCAGCAAAAGCAAAAGCCACATCACAGAAAAATGATGTGGCTTTTGCTTTGTGGGGTATGAATTTCATATTTTTATGTAGTTTTACACTAAGTGCGGAGAAGAAATTCCATTTCAAGCTAATGTAACTCAAAGGTAGCTTTAGCTTGTATAAAAAAAGCGTGTTCATTTCATTTCAAAAGTTATTTATAGCATATTGCCTTGTATGAAAGTCATATCAATCTTATTCAATGTGATTTTATTCACCTTATTGGGGACGTCAATTGTGCGTGCTCAAGAAACTGCAAAAGACCAGGACTACTTGGTACTTATGAATGCCGATACGATTTATGGAAAAATCTCATCTATCAAAGATCATAGACTAAAATTTGAGAATCAGCAAAAAGAAAAGTTAACTTTTCAGCCCGGCGATGTATACCGGGCGTATTGGCAATCGAAAAGGAAAGTTTATGCACCCTCTTACGTGGAAAACGGACTAGAAGTGGTTCCGGGTACATCTCCAGAGATGTATCGCATTCGGAAAGGACTCAGTCAGGGACCCACTTTTGCTGAGGTACTCGTTGACGGAGAAATTATGGCCTATTATGTTTCCGAAACCAAGGTCGGCGCTGGGGCTGGGGTGGCTATCGGTGGAGGCGGAGGTACAATGGGAAATATCATGGTCACAAAGTATAAACATGCTTATGCATTAAAAAAATCAACCGGTGAGGTCATCGAGATAAATAGCAATCACAATGGCTTATTTAGCGATGTGAAAAAGAAAAGACCCATCATTTTTGGTAAGCTAATTAATGACGAACCGGAGTTGTTCGCTGAATTTGAAAATGAAAAGGAGTATGATTACGATCTTTTTATAACATATATCATGCGATATAATGAACTGCAAAAAGCGAAGGATTCTTCAGCATCCGCGGCCAGATTATTTATTTATTGAGAATTACTCACTATTGTTGCAATTAAAACAAACTTATGATACTTATCGTTTTTATTGTATTGACCCTCATTGCAGCTTATGGTTTTTGGCTGCTATTTAAAAAAGCAGGCCGTAAAGGTTGGGAGGGTGTTGTTCCCGTTTATAGTCAATGGATACAATCGAAGATACTGGGCAAAAAGGCCTGGCATCTTATTCTATTGATCGTACCAATCGTGAATGTCTTTGTCTTTTATAATCTTTATCTCGATTTTATTCATTGTTTTGGAAAGAGAAGATTTTGGGAGAACTGCGCTGCTGTATTAGTTCCGTTTATTGTTTTACCACTTTGGGGTAAGGATAAAAATGTGCAATTTTTGAGCGGGCTATATGCCAAAAATTTGAGAGCAGCTCACGCCGAAGGTCGCGGAACGACAAAGGAAAGTGAATTGGAAATCGCACATGAGTCTTATGTAGATTATAGCAAGAAATACCCCTATAAAAAGTCGATGGTGCGCGAATGGGCCGATGCCATTGTTTTTGCCACTGTTGCTGCCACGCTGATTCGTGGTTTTTTATTGGAGGCATTTATGATTCCTTCAGGTTCTATGCAGCAGTCGCTCCTGATTGGAGATTATCTCTTTGTCAGCAAATTGAATTATGGACCCCGTATTCCAAATACACCCATAGCTTTCCCTTTTGCACATCATACCATGCCACTTATAGGCGGAAAAGCATTCTCTGAGCTTATTAAAATTCCTTACAGGCGATTGCCCGGATTTCAAGAAATAAAAAGGAATGATGTGATCGTATTTAATGCCCCTGCCGGCGATACGGTTGCGGTGGAAAATCAAGACATACCCTATTACGATTTGGTACGTAGCATGGGGCGTGAGGCTGTACATCAACAATTTACGATTCAAACTCGTCCCGTTGACAAAAGAGAACATCTAATTAAGCGATGTGTGGGAATGCCCGGAGACAAAATCAGTATGAAAGAAGGTGTCTTGTTTGTAAATGATAAGCTAGGCTTTGTAGCGCCAGAAAGTCAAATGGATTATACCGTGGTCACTGATGAGACAGGGCTCGACGAGCAGCGCTTGAAAGATATGGGAATAGAAGTTTCTGCCATTCAGCCCGGTGTGTATCTCATCTTTTTAACAACTGGCCAAGCGGCTATGGTAAAATCTTGGTCCAATGTTAAATCCATGCAAATGAACTTACGCAAGCCTGGAGAAGCCGAAGCAAATACTTTTCCGAATGATCCTCAGTATAAATGGAATTACGATAATTTCGGACCTTTTGTGATTCCAAAAAAAGGAATGGCGATTTCCTTGAATGCTCAGACGTTGCCGCTCTACACGCGAGCCATAAGCGTGTATGAAAAGAACCAGTTAGAGCAGAAATCGGATGGCGTGTATATCAATGGTAGGCGTACAGATTCCTATAAATTTAAAATGGATTATTATTGGATGATGGGCGACAATCGACACAATTCGCTCGATGCTAGAGACTGGGGATTTGTTCCTGAAGACCATATTGTCGGAAAAGCACTATTTACCTGGATGAGCTGGAATGCAGATGGTAATGGGCTTTCAAAAATACGTTGGAATAGAATTTTTAAAGGTATTCATTAACAAAGAAGGAATACTCAAAGCAAAAGGGGAAATGAAATACTACAATCATTTCCCCTTTTATTTTTTTACTGGTGTTTGTAAAGCAACGAAAAACTAATCTTTTGCTGAAGGTATTGATGCCCTTCAGCTGCTTCCTACCACTATTAATCCCACCGATATCTCTTTGCATAGGCAACTGATGGTCGACTGAGCAGAGGCAGGCTCCATTGTTCGAGTCAAGGTTAAAGCCAGCAGTCTAAAGGCCACCAACCGGGACGAGAATTGCTTCGACCATCAATTTTCCTTGAGCCATTGACGAATGTTTTGTGCAATCGTTTGTTTCGATTACGCAATCGATTTCGTGCCTTTAAGCATGTCTGACTTTAAAAATATTATTATATAATTGTTACATACTATCAATTATTAATAGGACGAAAAGTCCGGAATTACTTAAAGCCGAAACTAATTTTATCTGAGCCCAATACCATTTTTTCTAGCCGAATAGTACCAATTTTTAATGCCTAAGACATAAATCGAATGAAAAGACTATTTTGTTTTTTATTTCTTGTCCCCATGATTCCAAATGCGAAGGCTAACCACCTTAATTTTTGGGCTTCAAAACAAGATACTTCTGAAATCAGTGAGGTTGACAAGCGATTACTTAAAGGTCGACTGGCCACCTTATTGCAAAAACAGGGTGTCAAAGACAGTCTCAATTTAAGAAACGTTGAAACACTGCCAGTTGTCAGTATCCCCGAGTTTTTGAAAGGGCAAGTTGCCGGTCTCTACGTACAAGAAGCGACAGGTGAACCAGGAGCGCCAAAGAATATGGTGCTGCGGGGACTAGGATCGCCATTGTTCGAAATCAAAGACGCGGTTAATGTACAACCAGCAGTATTTGTCAATGGAATACCGATGGCGAGAGACAACAACTTTGCTTATTCTATTCAACAGTACCAATTCAATCGTATTGGTCCAGGGACAGACAACTTTGCTGGAATTGACCTTGCAACAGTTGAGTCTATTGAGGTGATAAAAGATCCTGTAAAATTGGCAAAGCTCGGTCCTCTAGCTGCTAATGGAGCGATTTGGATCCTCACCAAGCCAGGGCGAGAAGGAGAACGTGAAATCTCTATTAACACTTACGTTGGTCTGGCAACAACGCCCGTAGTGACGCCAGTTAATGCGCAGTATGAAAACATGTTTCGGTCGATATTTTATAACAAATATGGATCGGTTACTGACCGCTTGAACTACCCAGGTTATCTAAGCGATTCGACCAACGCAAATTACTATGGACCAGCGAACTGGAATGAGGAGTATTATAGAAATACACCCATTTATAGTGGAAATATAGGTATCCGCGGAGGTAACGATCGTGCAAATTTTTCATTCGTAGGTGGTTATACCAAGAATGCGAGCTCAGCTGACGAAACAAACATTGAGCGGTATAATGCCTTATTTAATGTGAATATGGCGCCGTTTAAATGGTTGAATTTTGGAGCCACAGTCAATGCAAGCCGAAGTTTGAGAGATCGGAATCGCAGCCTCAGAGATCGATTTGGTGAAGCATCTTACGTGCCCGATTTGTCTGTCCCAATTTCGCCGAATAAGGAAATGTATGGACAATATCTAGACATCTATAAAGCCGCCTTGGATAAGAATACGGTCAACTATTTGAATTCCCTTGTCACTTTGGATCTTTATTTTCTAAAAAATCTAAAATTTAATACGTCATTGGGAATAGATTATTCTGAAGGTGCAAGACAAGCTTTTTTTCCGGGGTCATTGATGGAGACCAATAACTATATGTCAAGTTACTTTGGTTTTAATCAGCGTTTGGTATATAACAACCGATTAGAATATAATTTGGAGTTCCAAGAGATACACAAGTTGGATTTGACTTTAGGATCATCTTATACACAAGATCTTTATCGGTATAATTATGCACGTGCCTATGATGGCCCCAATGATTTTATCAAAGTAAACGTAGTCAATGGTGATCCTAATAAAGCGGGCTATTTGACCCCAATAGGTGGGTTATATGTAAATCGATACAATAACCGTGAAGATTTTAGATTACATTCCCTGTATTTGGCTGCTGGCTATAAATACAAAAATCTCCTCGAATTAAATACCGTATTGCGTTATGACGGCTCTTCGACAATGCAGCCCGATTCACGTTGGTTGATGACCCCTTCATTTGCGGCGAAGTATCACTTAATTCCCGAAAATGAAGACAAGTTGTTTAACCATTTAGGGATAAAAGCAGCTTGGGCGAGAATTGGAAAACCAATATTTACAAGCAAGTTTGCCATCGGTCCCAATTATACGGCTGATCTAAATTGGGGATCAGAAAAATCTCTGGTATCCTATAATGGCTTTGCTGTTGCTTCCAGACCTTACTCAGAGGGTTGGGTAGGCTACGATATCAAGTGGCCTTATACAGACCATGCCGAATTGACCGTTGATGGAACCCTAATGGATAGGAAAATTGATGTGGAACTTTCCTTGTATCAAAAGAAAGACGTAAATCAATTGATTAATTCACCCATTCCCGCAGAATACGGCTATTCAGGAGAGATTGTGAATGGGCTGAATGTAGAAAATACTGGGGTGGATCTAAATCTCTCGGCCAATGTGCTTTCTAATCGCGAAAAGGTTCAATGGAATACATCACTTAATCTAAATTACAATCGAAATAAGTTGACAGCGCTCCCCGGAGGACGTAAGCAATTGAAAGTGGGTAACCGGTTACTGAAAGTAGGTAGTCCTATTGATCAGTTTTGGCTGTATGAAAATCAAGGATCTTTCGATACTGAAGCAAGTATTCCTGTTCAAAACGGGCAAAAAATACAGTTTGACGGTGTGGATTTCGCTGTGGGAGATCCGATTTGGAAAGATCAGAACGGAGATTTTAAAATTAATGATGACGATCGTGTCCTAAAAGGAAATGCAATGCCAAAGCTGAGCGGTTCGTTTCAAAACTCCTTCAAATACAAAGGTTTCGACCTGAATATGCAATGGTATTTTGCGCTTGGGCATAAAGCGCTAAATCAACGCGCTTCCAATAAATATAACTTTATCAATACTGAAAACACCAATTCATTAGATGGAATTCGTGAAGTATTCCATTGGCAGCAAGATGTTGATCTAACTAAATACCCGATTTATAATCCATGGAGTCCGATTGTTGCCTATCGTGTGGACCAGGACCTGTTTTTAGAAGACGCATCTTTCTTAAAGTTACGATCCTTGACTATAGGCTATGATCTAGCGCAATTGAACAACGTAAAGGACAAAATTAAGACGATTCGTAGGGCTTATGTTTACGTATCAGGAACCAATTTATTAACAATATCCAAGTTTTCAGGAACGGATCCCGAACTGATAGATTTTAATGGATATTATACAGGTTACGGACTGCCGTTGTCCCCAGTAGTTTCCTTAGGGGTTAAGTTAGATCTGTAATAATTTAATAGTAGAAAGATTATGAAAAGATACAATCGATGGGCGGCGCTGTTCCTGATGGCACTGGGAATCACTGCTTTTGCGAGCTCATGTAATAAAAAACTGGATATTGTAGCGTCTAACCTCGGCTCAGAGAAACTGGAGTGGCAATCCATATCTGATACGCGCGCACATTTAATGGGCATATACGGTCTGATGCGTGCGGCACTAGTTGACAATTATGGACACTGGATTTATGGAGAGATGCGCTACGGAGACTTTACACCTTATTCGCGTGCGGATCTTCGTGTGGTACAAGAAAACAAACTAAGATCAGCTTATCCTTTACTAAAGGACCTAACAGATTGGCGTAGATTCTATGCAGTGATCAATGCTGCTTCACTTTTTATCGAACGAGCCCCCGAAGTTATGGCGAAAGATAAGCGATATACTGAGCGAGATATGAAATTCGATGTGGCGCAAGCCCGCACGATCCGTGCCCTGATGTATTTCTATATGGTGCGTATCTGGGGCGATGTTCCGCTGCTAAAAGACTCTTATGATAATGGTTCCTTCACGGAACTAGCAAGATCTACCGAAGCGACAGTTTTAGCTTTCGCGGAAACCGAACTATTGGCAGCAGCTCAGGATTTGCCTTATCGATATGCGTTCGGAACACAAACTTATTATGGAGAGAGTTATGGGACTTGGGTTGGCGTACTCGTCAACAAAATTACAGCATACTCCCTTTTGGCCCACGTGGCGGCTTGGCAAGGCAAATACATCAATGCGGAGGTCTACTCTCGATTTGTTATAGACAACTATTCGCAAGCGAGCCTTGAACTATTGGCAACCCCAGCATTGGTGAATCCGACAGACGGCTTATTCGGACCAAGCACGCGGGCACAGATCTTAGCGATCCGCGCTTCTTACGAATTAGGTGAAGCAACAAATACGGGCCATATCGAATCATTGACGTTGGGGTATCCAATTGTGACCAAAGCCAAACCGGATATTTATGTCAGCCGAGATACGATCAACAAATTGTTTGATGATGTCAACGATACGCGATTTGGTATTGACTCTATCTCGGGATTGGTACGAACCAATTACTTCACCAATTACAACGGCGATATTCCAATTTTCAGTAAGATAAAGGTGATTCGCAACGGTAATGGCGATTCTGATTTTTCCATTTTTGGATCAAACTTAGTGTTTACCCGCCTTGAAGAAATTTATTTACTGCAAGCAGAGGCTAAAGCGGTGCTTAATCAGCGCGATGACGCCATCAAATACCTAAACGTCATTAAAGAGCGCCGTGGTCTAAAACCTTATATCAACAACTCATCTAAGGATTTATTGGAAGAAATCTTCTTGGAAAGAAGACGGGAGTTAATGGGCGAAGGCTGGAGATGGTACGACCAAATACGTCTGGCAAAGATCAAGAAAAATAACCCTGTCATGAATGATTTGATTCAGAAAGGAGGCATCTATTGGCCTATCTCTTCGGATGTGTTGGAAAGAAATTCCAAACTGGTTCAAAACGCATACTGGAAATAATAGCATAGATAATCATGAAAAACAAACATATTTTTTTAGGCTTATCGCTCATTGTGATGCTTCTAGCCGTCGCTAGTTGTAAAAAAGGCAATACCTATTACGAAGATTTTCAAGTCAAATATACCGAATTTGATGGAACCTCATTGGAGTTTTTAGAATCACAGGGTAGTACCTATGACTCCTTATTATTAGTATTGGATCGTGTTCCTTCGGTACGCGCCAAATTGAAAGATCCCAATACAAAAACTACCTTTTTCGCGATGACCAACAGTAGTTTCACCAATGCCTTGGAAGCAATGAATGGTGTGCGTAGAGCGGGAAACAGGTCTCCTCTTTATCTTGAAGAAATTCCGCAATTGGTACTCGATTCCTTGACCTATCATTATGCCTTTGAAGGGCAGTATGATACTCCCTATTTACGGGATTTCATTGAAGGTAAAGTAATCAAAGCCATTGATAACTATGATATGACCTTAAAATATAAAGTGACGTCCGCTTCTGGCATTATAGGTGGAGGGCAGCAACAGATCATATTGAGTGATATGAACAAGTCTATTTTTCAACGCTACTGGCAGGAAAGTGCGACCTCTGTGGTGAATATCCGTACACGCAATGGGATGTTACATGTTCTTGCTCCAAGCCATAATTTCGGCTTTAGTAAACTGGCTAAATTATTAAACAAATAGCATGGAAAAGAAAATATTAAAATTCGCAAAAATATTGGCGTTCGGGATGGGACTTTTCATGTTGGCTTCATGTAATAAATATATTCCGGATGATCAAGATTCTTTGGGTACTGATGTGGTCTATAATACACAAGAGTTTATGCCACTGTTGGGAAGGAATACCTTTTACAATAATATCGTCAATATTGGACAGAATACATCACAACCACTTCATTTCAAAATTGTAAATGTGCGTGATATCGATGGACAGCCTTCAACACTTTTTGAAGATAAATTTCCGGTAAAAGTTTGGAAAGGTGCCTATACCGGTGAGGAGAAGTCTATCGCCGAGATTGAAAGTAAGCGTCAGATCGAATATCGTCCTGTTCTCGAGATTCTTGAAAAGTCAGGTAATATAAATTTTTGGGGACAGGCGGTTAATTCAAATTTTGTCAAAGCACAGCCGGACGCTGGATATCTATTTGATATTGAAGTTAGCAACACAGGCGGGCGCCGATATTTGCGGGATTTCAAGTTAAGACCTTATCGTGAACGAGCCTTTGAACCTAGCATAATGGATCCGGTGACAGGCTTGTCGCCCTTACCCTATACACATCCAAGCAATACCACCAATTTATTTGGAGAACGAACGAATCTATATATTTTTCCGAGTGAAATCAATGTGTATTTCAATAAATTGGAAAGCAAAAGCTCAGGCAGTAGAACGTTGACCATAAGTTTCTTGGATTCTTTAAATCGCCCAATCGATGTGAAGAAATTTGCAGCGACAGAATGGGATAAATTAGTTCATGGTTTTAACCACAGATTTGAAAATGGCAAGGTCATTTATGATGTTGCTTATCCTATCCCCTTAGCTCCAATTCAAACAGATTATACTTCCGCAGGTGGTTCATCTGCTGTAATGAATTTTAAATTTCGTAGAAAAGGTCAGTTTGGTACAATAGAAGACTGTGGCATCCGGATGCCATTTGCGATTTACGAAGAAGGCGATTGGGAGATACAGTTTCGTTTCACCAATGAAACGCCAAAATTTGACTGATGATGGACGCACTAATTAGCTTTAAAATTATGAAACAATTTTGCATACTATTCACTTTCATTTGCGCCCTTTTTGTGGGGGAGGCCTGGGCTCAAACCATGGTCAAGGGTATTGTGAAAGGAAACGATAATAGGGCGCTTGGGGGCGTTTCTATCCGGTTAGAAAATCCTAAACGCGATCTGGGGAAAACCGGAGAAGATGGGCGATTTGTAATTTCAGTACCGAACAGCGGAGTGATGGTATTTTCCTATCAGGGCTATCGTACCGAAAAATATACGATTGTTGCAGGAAAAAAAGAGTACAATGTGACTTTGGAAATGACTACACAAGAACTGGAAGAAACAGTAGTCGTCGGTTATCAACAGCGTAAAAGAGAAACCTTGACGGGATCGGTGGTTACAATTTCTGGTAAAGAAATTCAAGATATTCCTTCAGGTAACTTCGTAGATCTCCTACAAGGTAAAGTGGCGGGTTTAAATATCCAGAACAATACCGGTAGTCCAGGTATGCGGGGAACGATGGCAGTACGTGGGATGTCCAATTTCAACGTTTCAGGGAGTGGAGATAATACATTTGTGACGCCAACTTCACCTTTGTTTGTCATAGATGGAGTACCTATTGATGATAACTCGGGGTACGAATATGGATTTGAAACAGCAGGACCTGGAGTATCTCCAATTTCCATGATTCCACCAGAAGATATTGAAGATATTACCGTGATGAAGGATGCACAGGCGACTGCAATGTATGGATCGCGAGGCGCTTATGGTGTTATCCAGGTACGCACCAAACGTGGAAATTCGAAGGTTCCCATCGTAAATTATCAAGGCCAGTTTTTCTTGTCCGCAGTGCCGCAATTGCGACGCGTTATTGGTGGTAAAGGCGAGCGCATGGTACGTTTAGAACAGATCTTGATGAACGATACAACATTGGCGGCAGCATTGCGACGTGTCAACGACTCACCGATATTGGCCGATTCCCTGAATCCGTACTTTAATAATTCAACCGATTGGCAGTCTTATTTTTACCGCAATACCATGAACCAGACACATAATGTTGGGATCTCGGGAGGCGAGCGTACATTCAATTATAAAGCCAATATGAACTATTATGATGAAAATGGTATCATCGCCAATACGGGGTTTAAACGATATACCTTGACCTCCAATATGCAATATGAGCCGAGTGACCGTTTCAGGATGATGACCAATATCAATGTCAATGTGGCGCAAAATAAGATGGGCTCGGGGAATGCCCTGATGCAGACAGGGGTAGGGAAATCAGTCAACACAACCTCACTGTATCCTTCGCCTTCCTTATTTTCTGGAAGCATGGGTGCATTATCAGCATTGGGCGTGGATGACCAAAATAAAACAGGAAATTATTTGGGACAATTGGAATTGCAGTATGTGCCCATTAAAGATGTACGAGCGTCTGTTACCCTAAATTATAACTATACAACAGCAACAAAAGATCGTTATACTCCTGAGATACTCTTAGGAAACTCTTCGGAAGTATACAATTATTATAGCAACAGAAGTAAAGTCTATAACCGGAATCAACTGTCTTATGTGAAGGCAATTAAAGAAAAGCATCTTTTTAATGTCTACGGATTCACGGAAATGGAAATAACAGCCTATTCCGAAGATTTATCGAAGATTCGCGGAACAGCAAATGATCAATTTCAAACGGGCATTAGCTACAATACAAGAAACTCGCTCGGTGGATTGTTGAATTCATTGAATAATTTTAGATCGGTTGCGTATGCGGGAAGTTTCTCCTATAACTACGATTCCAAGTATATTCTTGATTTAACCTATCGAATTGACGGTAGTTCATTGACCGGGGGGGCAACACCTTGGACCCGAAATCCATCAGCGGGTTTGCGGTGGAATTTCAAGAAAGAGAAGTTTATGGAAAATATGGATTGGTGGGACACAGGTTTCTTAAGAGGATCGGTCGGACGAACGATCTCTCCTTCGGGATCCCTCTCGGATATTTATGGTTGGTATAAGATTGATGACGGTCGCTACAATAATAGACCAACAACCTCTTTGGATTTGGACGTAGCTCCCAATACCGGATTGGTTCCACAATCGACAACGCAGTGGTCCGTTGCTGCCGAACTGGGCTTTTTTAATAGCTCGCTCTATGTAACTTATGAAACATATTATAAGCAATCGGATAAGATACTCCGTAAAAAACCAATTGCAAATCATAACGCATTCTCCAATGTCTTGACCAACGAGTCAGCTATGGTGAATAGAGGGCATGAATTGAGTATCCAATATAGACCAAGACTAGCGAGCGCTGATTGGGAGCTGAATGCCAATGCAACGTTTGCGATTAATAGAGATTATGTAACATCATTGCCAGATGGAGCACGTCAATTGTTGCAACCGGATGAATCAGGATACGACCTTCCTCAATTTTATCGTTTGGGTCGTAATGCTTTTACCTTTGTGTTGTATGATTATAAAGGAGTTTATACAGCCGACGATCAAGTACCGGTCAACCCATTAACTGGATTACGCTACCGCGCAGGGGGCCAAATGAGTGAAGGTAAATTCTTCCGTGCCGGTGACCCTATCTTCACTGACCTAAATGGTGATTATGTACTCGACGAAAATGATTTAGTGTATGTCGGTAATTCACAACCTGCAATCACAGGAGGTCTATATCTGTATACGCGTTATAAGAACTGGTCTTTGCGTACGCAATTATCCTATACCATAGACCGTGATATCCTTAATACAGCATTGACTGATCGTTTCCGGAATTATTCAGACCCAAGTGGACAAAATTATGGCGATGGAGCGCCGGGGGCTTATGTACCATTGGATGCCTATAATGTGTGGCGCCAATTGGGAGACAACGCAGAATATCCGAATGTTTCTGATTTTACACGTCTGTCCTTGTACAATCCGTATCGTTATAATTCAACTATGTTTATGGAGGATGGATCCTATGTTAAAATTAATTCGGTTACAGTGGGATACAATTTTGACCGAAGATGGGCACGTCGCTTTGGCGTATCATCTGCCCGAATCAATTTGACGGCAAACAATGTATATACGTTTAGTAACTACTCCGGGCCAGATCCCGAATTGGTAACAGGTGTAGGACGCGATGGTTCAAACGGTTATCCAAGCAGAAGAACCTATTCATTGGGGGTAAGTGTACAATTCTAAGTTCGAAGACAACATGAAAAAGAAATTATTATATCTATTTATACTAGGGGCCTCTCTAGGATTGAGCTCCTGTGGAAAGGGTTTTCTCGATATTACACAGATTGATAAGTTGACAGGAAATAATTACTGGACAAGACAGGCCGATGTGGATCAGTATATGGGGGGAATTTATTCCACCTTTCGGGAAGCAACGATGACGAACATCTTTTTTCCGGCATCGGGTGATTTGCGTTGTGCACCAACGAACCGAACAAGTGCGACCAGTGGATCAGAAAGGGATTATATCGATTATCTTAAATATAACGATCTGAACGGTCTGATGGCGCGGCAAGGGGAGTTCTCCTATTTTGGCTTTCCAAAAATAACACAATGGAATAGCTTCTACAAGATGGTGCAGAATGCGAATATTATGATCTATCAACTCGAAAACAAAGACATGCCATTCCTCAATGAAAGCATGAAAAAATCGTATAAAGCAGAAGCCATTTTCTTAAGATCGTTAGCTTACTTTTTCATGGTGCGTTTATATGGTGATATTCCTTACTATACGGATATAAATACCAATCCATTGCCTAGGACAAATATGTTCACTGTACTAAAGAGCCTCTCTTCCGATTTAGATGCAACTTATGGAGATTTGCCTTGGACCTATGATGATCCTTCCATTGTTGCTGTTAAAGCTATGCGGGGAGCTGCAATCGCACTGAACATGCATATCAATATGTGGATCGCAGGATTAGGTACCGAAGATAAGACCGTTGTCTATCAGAAAGTAGCCGATTTGGGGAAAGAATTAATGGAAGAAAATGGTGGCGCTTATGCGCTGTTAGACCTTAGTAGAACAAAGGAAATTTTTAAAGGACGCACAAAAGAAGGCTTATTTGAAATTGTGCAGAACTTCAACTATGGCGAAAGTTTTCACTTATCAGCATCTTATTCAGATTATGTCCTCCACGCACCAAATAAAGTGACAACCAAATCCTATATCTTTTACGATCCAAAATTTATGGAAAATATGTATCCACCATCGGCGGACGATCAACGAAAGGTATATTGGTTTGATAAAGACATCTATGCAACAAATGGCGATTTTCAATGCCTAAAATTTTCGAACGTGTTTATGGAAGAGGGCGAAGATAATAATCCCGACGATAACCAGATGGTTTTTCGCTATGCCGACCCCATTTTATTGCGGGCTGAGGCATTGGCTGAATTGGGAAAAGATGAAGAAGCAAGAACTGTTGTCAACGTCATCCGTACGCGGGCCAAAGCTGCTCCAATACGAGATGGTGGGGAGGATCTGAAAGATGGGATCTGGTGGGAACGTGTCAGAGAACTCTTGGGCGAGGGTAATTTCTACTATGATTTGGTTCGAACAAAAAAGGTTATCAATTCCGAATATACCCAAGTGCCTATGTCAGTAGCTGCCTTCAATGCAGGTGGTTGGACGTGGCCAATCGACAAAGCTGCGCTGAACAATAATCCTTATATGCAATTAAATAATTATTGGAACTAAAAGAATAGATCATGAAAAAGATTTGGAAATATACTTTTTTAGTCTTGATGGCAGTTTCACTGTTCTCGGCTTGCAAAAAAGAAGATTATATCGATACAGGAGTTTATGAAGCAAAGTTTAATGGTACGATTTGGAATTACCTGGAATCGAGACCAGATTTGTTTGATACATTGATGGTAGCATTGAAAGTTGCGAAGCTGGATGATGTCCTCAAAAATGATGAAGTTACTTTTTTTGCTCCGCCTGATCCCTGCATTTTAAAGTCTGTATGGTTGCTGAATCAGACGTTATTCCGTTCAGGCCAAGACTCCATAACCAAACTGGAGCAGATTAGGCCCGAAGTCTGGCGAAAATACCTGTCCAGATACATTTTTAAAGGCAAGAGCGTTGCCAAAGATTATCGCCAGATCGATACGTTAAACCTGGCCGCTTTCTCGGGTGGGGTATACAAAAACATCGCCGGTGAAGATATGAATATTGGTGTACTTTATAATGATGTGGTCAGTAAGAATGAAAGTTCTGGAGGAACTCAGGTCATTAAATATGCTGGGTATCGCCAACTGTATTTAAACTTTCCGTATACCGTGAGTGTGCCGGAGGAATTGAAGGATTTTTTGGTCCCCTATATTACCGCACCGATAGCCACATCGGATATTCAACCCACCAATGGTGTGTTACATGTACTGAAATTTTCGAAACATTCATTCGGCTTTCAGAGCTATAATTTTGCAAATGAGGCTTTTTTATTGGGAGTACTACCGAAATAACGATATGATATGAAAAGAAATTTAATAACCAAAATACTTGTCCTGATAATCGTAGTAATTACCTTGGCTGCGTGTAGCAAGGATATTGTAACCGGAGCCGATCCCTATGCTGGAGGCAAAGAATCGCTGGGCATTGGATTTTATATTAATTACCCAGATCCGGGAACTGCCAAACCTGGCGAATTAGTAGACTTTTATGTAAAAGGTCTGAAAGGAAAATTGGATCAGATCAATTTTTTTGTAAATAATACTGCTGTCGAAATTGTATCGGCTAAAGACTCTTTAATCACGATTAAAGTACCGCCACAGATTACATCAGGAGATGCCAAGGTGGTGGTCGGTGAAGAAGTTTTCTATGGCCCACGCCTCGAAATAGAAGGTAACACCTCCGTAGATGAAAATTATGGAATGGTGAACGGATTTAGAGGTGCTGTATACGATATTTTACCAAATGCAGGTGGCTTTATTGTGGCTGGATCCTTTTCCAATTTTGAAAATGAGTCAAATTATGAGAATGTTGCAGCGGATAAAAGAGTGTATCGAAATGGAGTCCACTTTATTGACGCGAATGGCAAATCTAACAATAATATGAATTTTCGCCAAGGTACATTTGGAGGAGGTTATATTAGAAGCATAGCAAAAACAAATGATGGTAAATTTATTTTTGCCGGTTCTTTGGGGAGTTTTGCAATGCGATCAGTAGGTAATATTGTCCGCGTCAATAACGATGGAAAAATCGATTCTATGATCGTGGAAGTAATCAATACAGGCAACGATCCTAAAAATTCATTGGACACGGTATCCGCATTTAATGGCGGCGTAAATAGCACAATTATTAGAACGTTTGCCACAAGCGACAATAAAGTGATTGCTGTAGGGAACTTTACTTCGCATTTTAAAATTGATTATAACTATTCTTCTCGCGACACGCGCAGATATATTCTCTCGGCTGCAAAAGGGGTCATTCGTATGAAGGAAGACGGTTCTCTAGACTCCACATTTGCATTGAACAACGCAGGCGCGAACGCACAGATTTTCGATGCAGCGATGATTGATAATGAACGTATTGTTATCGTGGGAGCTTTTACCACCTATAATGGTAAAGTCGCCAACGGTATTGCTTGCATCAAAGCAGACGGTTCTTTGGACGAGACCTTTTCCCTAAAAGGAAACATCACCAGACTATTTGCCCTGAATTATAACAGTAGTCTGAAAAAATTGGCTGTTTCAGGCATATTCACCGGCGCTGGAGCTTCAGGAAAAGTCAATAATGTCGCCCTGATGAATACAGATGGTACCGTTGATGATACTTTTATCTTGCGTGATTTAGGTACAGGTGTTCCGAATTATGCTCAAATTCTAAATAATGGACAGGTGTTGATCGACGGAACACAAAATAGTTATGCGGGTATTCCCAGATCCAATTTATTGATTTTGGAAAAAAATGGTGAACTCCTACAAAAATATAACTCATTGGGACCCTTTGTCGGTTCAGTATCCAAGGTTGTCGAGACCAAATCTTCTTTAGGAGAACCGGCATTGCTGGTGGGAGGAAGCATACTCCAGTTTGGACAGAAAACATACGGAAACTTCTTTCGCCTGGAAATTAAGAACTAACCCAATAAATGAAACTGGTTATGATTAAGTATTTAAGAACTTTTAAACATATATCTTTAGCACTTGGCGTCTTCGTGTTGTGCGCAGCATGTAACAAAGATTTCCCCAACTTGCTTCAAAATTTCAACGAGGCAAAAGATAGTCCCGAGAGCCGCGATAAAGTACTATTGGTGATTGTTGACGGACTTTCAGGTCCTGCGATGCAAAGCATTGCACCCGCAAATATCGACTTGATGGCGCGTAATGGTTTGGTTACCTATGGTAGTCTGGCCGATCCAACAACTGATTTTGAAGTAACCAATCAATCGGTTACTGCCGCATTGCTGACGGGGGTTAATAGTGCTAAAAATAAAGTGGTCGGTACAGATTTAAGCCCGATCGATTTGAATAAATATCCAACGATTTTTACAAAACTGAAAGAAGATGCCATAAGCCGTAAATCGAGCCTTTTTACTTCTGATATAAAGTATGGTAACACACTGGGTAAAGATGCTGAAGTAAAGATAGAAAGCAATGATGGGACAGTAGTCAGCGCGGCAAAGATAGCGTTGTCAACAACCGAATCCGATCTAAATGTAGTTCATTTAACTGAAGTTGATCAAGCGGGAAAATCGTCAGGTTATACTGCTGATGATACAAAATATGTAGCTGCGGTTAATGTATTGGACAAACAAGTTCAGTCCTTGTGGGAAGCGATCAAAAAGAGAACCAGCTTCAGTACAGAAAACTGGATCGTGATTGTGACCTCAGCTCAGGGCGGAGAGTCTACCGATCCTGTGGTCGACTTTACACCGTATGGTGACCATAAACGAGATACCTATACGCTTTTTTATTCACCAAAGTTTGCCCGAAAAGTTATTCCGAGGCCTAATGCTAAAGATATCCCTTTTGTTGCTAATGCAACGCGGTATACCTACGCCAGCAACAATCAGGTTGTTGGGAAACTTGCGGATGCGAATAAATTCAACATGGGTACCGGAAGCGATTGGACGATGACCCTCTTTTTGAAATATAATGTAGCAAATTCCAATTACTATTACCCGATATTTTTTGCTAAACGTGCTCAAGGTTTTACGGGGGCTGGCTGGAATTTCTTTTTGGAAGGAAATTACTGGGGGTTTAATAGTTCAATTGCAGGACAAACATTTGGCCCAAGTATCAATGACGGAGAGTGGCATGCACTGACAGCGGTCATTAAAAGAAGCGGTAGCCAGGATTCCGTGTACGTCTATACCGATGGAACAAATGCGACAGCTTCAGGAAAGATCTCTCAAGCTGGGGCCAATGGCAATAACCTCGATAATACAAGTCCTTTGACCTTAGGCTTCAATCCAGGGGATGGAAATACAGACTGTAATATTTCGATCTGTAATGTACAGATTTATAATCGTGCGTTTTCTGCAGAAGAGGTAAAGCGTTATGGCGGTGTAACAAATATTGATGAAACTTCTCCATTTTGGAATAATCTGCAAGGATATTGGCCAGGCTATGACGATGTCAACACGTCCATACTGACTGAAAAAACAGGTAAGGGAGCGGGCAACTTTAGATTGACAGGTCCGGTTGCTTGGACAAGCTTCAATGAATTGGTGCCGTTTTTTCAACCGCCAATTGCGGAATCGTTTTACCGTTTAGTACCTAATGCCGTAGATGTTCCGTTTATGATTTACCAATGGTTGGGCGTATCAGTAGAATCGTCATGGAATTTGGACGGCAAGAGCTGGACACCAAATTATACACAGATTAGAAAATAACCAAATTTTAACCTAATGAGAAAGAGATATTTAGTTTTTGGATTATTGGTCGGGTTGATGGCTTTTGCCTCGTCCTGCAGTAAATATGGTATGGAGTTTCCAGACGGTTATCAATCTGGTGATTCTACAGAAACTCCCTTGTTGACGGATACGACCATGGGCAAAGCAGATAAAAGCTTGTACCATAGAGCTAGGATATATCCCGGATTGGTTGGGGAAAATGTGGCGCGCATTAAGGATACCACAATTGCTATGGTTATGAACCGGAAGTATGTATCGTCCTTTGAATATAAAGTGAGCGTCACACCAGCGCCAATTTACACGACCGGCTTGTATGCACCTGCAGGCGAAGTTATTCGGATCACTGTACCTGCAGGTAGTATTGGCATGACGGTGCAGATTGGCGTGCATACAGATAATATAACGGGCAAAGATGCGCCGCGTAGAGATCCTATTCTGTACACGAGAAAGGAATTATTTCCTGGAACAAACTATATTAAGAACCTTTATGGTGGAACCATATGGATTATTAATCAGAAAGCAAGCACATCTCCTGTCACTATTAAAGTAGCGGGTGCTGTCAAGTCCACAGACTTTATTTTAGGAAAGTCTACCGTGGCGGATTGGAAAAAGCAGGTCCTGTCTCAGGATGTCCCTTGGATGGATCTTATCGGAGAGCGTGTTGCCTTTTCCGTTCCGCGTTCATTGGTTGTCAAATTCATCCAGTCCGGCAAAATGGATCAGGTGGATGAGGCTTTACGCCTGTGGGATGATACCTATGTCAAAGATTATTACCAGTGGATGGGACTGTCCGCAGATGCGGCCGACCCAAAGAATCGCTATCCAGAATTTTGGGAAAGAGGTGTGATGGATATTCATCCCTCCTTAGGATATGCCCATAGCGGTAATCCATGGGTGATGCAAGAAGATGAATATTGGCTAGATGAATTGACCAATCCGAATACAATCAGGAAAGGAACTTCATGGGGATCATATCATGAGGTCGGACACAATTACCAAGCGAGCTGGGCCTGGAGCTGGTCTGATTTGGGGGAGACGACAAATAACTTGTTCATATTTAATGCTGCACGAAATCGGAGCATTACCTCTCGGATCGATTTCCATCCTGCTTTGAAGACATCGATTCCCGCGGCTTTAAAATTTGCAGCACTGACTTCTGCAAAGAACTTTTCTAATTTTCCAGTAGAATTGGGTATTGATGCCGACGATCCTTTTGCGCGACTAACGCCATTCCTTCAGATTTTCGATAAGACAACAGGTAAAAACGGCGAGTCTGGCTGGAATTTCTTTCCATATATATATAGTAAAGCACGGAATGAAAATTTTTCCAGTTCATTGGATCAAGGAAAACGGGATTACTTTTATCGCCAGCTATGTAATTTTACCGGGAAAGATTTTAATCGTTTTTTTATTGCATGGGGCATACCGGTAAGTAGTTCAGCCAAACGTGAAATGCGGGAGAAGTATCCGCCGATGGACCGTGCGATCTGGGAATACAACCCATTGACTTTTGCTGGTGGAGACGGTGTATTACAGCCCCGTTATTTCTTGCCAAGTGGCCTTTTCGAATTTACGGCCAATGTTGCTACAGCAACTAACGAAAGCACGGGTAAGTTTAATGCTATGACGGATGGTGATCCAAACACCTATTGGCATACATGTTATTCAGGTTGCAGTATACCGACTAACCTTCCCGTAGAGCTTACCATGAATATGAAGGAAGTGAATGTGTTTAAAGGATTCTATTATAAAAATAGAGCGAATGCGACCTTCGCGACTAAGGTTAAAGTTTTAATCAGTAAGGATAATAAAAACTGGACCGATATGGGCCAATTTGCACTGGCGAGTAGTTCCCAAACAACGGCGCAAAATGCTGCGATGAAAGAGTTTACTTTTTCGAATCTCGTGGAGGCCCAATATGTGAAATTTGTATTCCCGGATCCAAATACCGGTGGTGCAGTTCACGTTGCGATTGCTGAGTTAGGGGTATTTTACGATATATAAACTGATGTTATGAAAAGATTATTCAATATAAAGAAAGTCTTAGTTCTTGTCCTGAGTGCGGCTTTTTTACTTGTTGGCTGTACAAAATATGCCAACCCGCCTGCAGTGTATGAAGAATATGAGCAAAATTTGCAACAACCCGTCAAACGTAAGGTGCTTTTTATCTCTATTGATGGACTGGTGGGGCAAGAGTTGAAGAAGAGTTTACCAACTAATATCTCAGAATTACTGAAGACAAGTAAGTACACGTTCAATGCTTTGGCCGATGAGAATACCAGCAACGCTTCTTCCTGGATGACGATGATGAGTGGGGTGACATACGCAAACCATCATATTACCGATGAGTCTTACATTCCAAGACCAAACGAGGACGATCCCCATGCAAATGTTGCTGGTTATCCGTCTATGTTGTATCGTATAGCAACAGTAGCTCCTTCGATGAAGACAACTGTCGTGTCGCGATCAGTTACCTTGAATGATAAACTGCTTGTGAGTGCAAATGAAACTTATAATGGCGCAACGGATGAGGACGTAAAGACTAAGGTATTGGACTTGTTGAATACGAAAAATAGCGATTTTATGATCATACAATTTACGTCTTTATTGGAAGCTGGAGAAAAAGGCGGCTTCACACGAAGCAATAGTGATTATGAGAACGCCCTAAAAAAAGTCGACGGCTATATCGGCGAAATAACCAAAGCATTGACTGCACGTAAAAATTATCCCAATGAAGATTGGTTGATAATCTTAACATCAAATCATGGCGGAATTGGAAATTCTTACGGAGGGAGCACCTTACAAGAGCGAAATACCTTTGCTCTATTTCAAAATAAAAGCTTTAAAGGTGCGGAGTTGACGGGCAAACCAATGAGTTACGTGCGAATGTGGGGTTATGATGGTACTGGAAATAAACCACTGGGTGTAAGGGCTGTTAGTGATAATTTGGGGAATTCAAGCGATTATGATTTGGCAACCACAAAAGAATTAACGATTTCTTCGCGTTTTCGGTTTAATTTGAACAACACCATTATTTCATCGACCTATCAGCCCAATACTTATAACTATTGGTATTCAGGTATCTTCGGTAAAGATTCGAATACGTCGTTGGGTACTCCGGGATGGATGTATTATACCTGGGGAAATGATTTACAAGTGAAGATCAGTGACGGTGTGAAGGAGGCTACTTGCCAAACGGCAAAAGTAAATGGTGAGTGGTATACGATGACCACTGTTATCAAAGTCATTGGAAATGATCAGGTTAATATTAAGATCTACAACAATGGTACATTGGCGCAAGAAACGAACACTTCGGGAATGAACGTTGCCAATATTAAGACTAATGATCCTTTGATCTTTGGGTATCGTCCAAGTATATCTTATGATCTAGTCGATTTTGATATTTCAAATGTGTCGATCTTTAATAAAGCATTTACTCAAGATGAAATCCGTAATTCTTTATGTTCTTCAGAGGAGTTGACAAATTCAGCTTTCGCTGATAACCTAAAAGGTTATTGGAAAATGTCACCAGCTGAGGGCGGTTCGATTAAGAATGAGGTATCAGGCAAAAGTGCCATGGGGCTTAGTGGAAATTTTCAATCCAGAATAACCTCCGAAGTGGTGCCTTGTGATTTAGGCGAAAATGCTGTGTTTATTCAAGCAGCAGACTTTTTTCCGCAAATATTTTATTGGTTGGAAGTGCGGACATTAAAAGATTGGAAATTAGAAGGACAGGTATTTTTAAATAAATATGAAGTGGAATTTCTCTTGCCAAAACAATAAAAATAGATTTTAAACTAAGCTCCATCGACGTGGTGGAATAATCGTTATTTAAAGATGAAAAGGAATTTTAAAATGAGCTGGGCATTTAATGTCATTTTAGGAGCTTTTTTGCTGAGCGTGGGGAGTTGTAAAGAAGAAGAGCTTGTATTTCCTCCGAAAGGGGATCAGGAAGCCATTGTCACCGAGACACGGCCTACGGCAAAACCAACAAATTTGACCTATGTTTCAGCCTTTAATCAAAATATAGAAGTACATTGGCCTGCTTTATCAGATCGAGTTATAAAAGCTCAGGTCAGCTATAAAGATGGGACTTCAGATAAAGTATTGGATGTGACGAAGTTTAATGAGCCTACTATTATTCACTTGAGTGAGTTGAAAAGCTATGACTTCTCCTTGCAGTATTTCACTTCGGACGGTACGGGGTCTAAGATTACCAAAACCTCGTTAAGTCCAAGGGCGTATGAGGTAGATTATAAAATAGAAAATGTTACAGTTCAATCAATTCCAGGTGGGGTCACATTTATCTTTCCCACTACATCACAGCGTGAACTTCCGGGGAAATTGTCATATAGTGTTGCTGGCAAACCTTTTGAGGTAGACTTGAAGGGAAATAATGTAGATACGGTAACAGTGTCAAATCTGACGGACGAGACTCAAAAGATAGATTTCTCATTGAAATTCCAAGATGATCAATGGAAGAGAATAGCGACAGCACAGCCCAAAATGGCTCCGGGTTTGCTGACCTACAAGTTGATTCTTCCTACAGTTGTGCCATATATGGAAGGTACCAATCTTGTTTTGACTTGGGAAAATGAAACTAGAGATCCAGTAACGGTCAATGTGCAGTATGAATTAAATGGGGTAAAAAAGACGGCTGTAATAGAAAAGAGTACAGATGTGAAGGGTAAACTATCGTTTGACGTGCAAGGTAAGGCTACTGAAATAGCCTATACCATGGAAACAGAGGGAATAGCTTCTCCTGTGCAGAAAACTCAAGTAAATCCATTAGGATTGCTAAGTAAAACGATGTGGTCAGCAGAGACTTCTTCAATAGAGACACAGGAAGGCGCTGCAAATGGTAAACCTCAGAGCCTTATTGATGGTGATATTACTACCTTTTGGCATTCGACTTGGTCTTCGGGCAATAATCCGGTATTTCCACATTGGTTTATCGTGGATATGTCAAAGATAGAGGTTTTTGGCCGTTTTGGTATGATTCGTCGCCATAACAATACAACAGGAGGGTTTAAAACTTTCAACATTGAGGTATCGTTGGATAAGATCAACTGGAAGATAGTGGGGAAAGATTTGACATTCAACTCGGCTGATAGTCCAGCTGCATGGCAAGACTACAGTCTAACTCCTGTTAAAGCACGGTACATTCGAATTACGATGACAGCGCCTATGAATAGTGCAACATCTACTCACTTAGCTGAATTTAGAGCATACGCTTATTAAAAGACTTCGTTCGTTTCAGGAAAAAATCGAATAGGTTGAGATAGATTGGATAAGAAAGATGTGCGATCTTGAATTTCCCCAGAGAGTGAGTAACTTTTTGGGGATTTTTTTGTTTCAAGCAGCTCGGCTCGTTTTCGACCTAGATTAGCCTTGATTCGATTGTAAATATCTTGAGCGCATCTCGATTGCGTGCCTGAATCGGATTCGGTGTGGAGCTAATACAAAGATAACAACGTTACCACCTTCTTATTCCTTAGTGTGGTTTTTGTTTACCTATAGCTTAGCCTTAAGTTAGGTTTAGTATAGCTTGTACCTATACTAAACCTAAACTAACCCTAATTAAACCCTAACTAAACCCTAA